>VGBY01000005.1 GCA_016870295.1 Actinomycetota bacterium | reverse complement strand
ACCTCATCGCCTCTGGTGTGCATCCGATGAACATCATCGCCATCACGTTCACGAACAAGGCAGCCGAGGAGATGCGCGGCCGAGTGCGGGCATTGGTCGGCGATGTGGCCAACAAGATGTGGGTGAGCACGTTTCATGCCGCGTGCGTACGCATCCTGCGGGCGACTGCCGACCGACTCGGGTATCCGAAGAGTTTCACCATTTATGATTCGGCAGACTCCCAGCGGTTGGTGAGCCAGATCATTCGTGATCTGAACCTCGACCCGAAACGGTTTCCTGCAAAGGGGGCGCAGGCGCGCATCAGTTTGTGGAAGAACGAACTCGTCAACCCGTCGGGCGCCGCCGACACTGCGTTCGGCCCGTTCGAAACGAAGTACGCCGAGATTTATACCGAGTATCAGCACCGCCTGATGAAGGCCGGTGCGATGGATTTCGATGATCTGCTCATCAACGTGGTGAAGCTCTTTCGCGAACATGCTGATGTGTTGGCGGCCTATCAAGAGCGGTTCAAGCACGTGCTCGTCGACGAGTATCAAGACACCAACCTGGCGCAGAACGAGATCGTGTTGCTGCTCGGTCGTGAGCATCACAACGTGTGCGTGGTGGGTGATACCGATCAGTCGATTTATGCATTCCGCGGGGCCGACTACCGCAACATCCTGCAGTTTGAGCGTGCCTTCCCCGATGTCTACACCGTGGTGCTCGCCCAGAACTATCGCAGCACGCAGGTGATCCTCGACGCGGCCAACGCGGTGATTTCGAACAACGTCGAACGCAAGCCGAAAGAACTGTGGACGGAGGTCGGCAGTGGCGACAAGATCGTGCGCTACTACGCCGAAGACGAAGACGAAGAAGCACGATTCGTGGTGTCGGAACTCAAGCGATTGCATCGGCATGAGGCGGTCAACTGGCGCGAGATGGCGATCTTCTACCGCACCAACGCGCAAAGCCGTGTGCTGGAAGAGTTTCTCATCGACGGCGACATCCCGTATCGCGTGATCGGCGGCACGAAGTTTTACGACCGCAAAGAAGTGAAGGATGCAGTTGCGTACCTCCGCTGCGTGATGAACCCGGCCGACGAGGTGAGCATTCGTCGCGTGATCAATACTCCACGGCGCGGTGTGGGCGACACCAGTCTCGACAAGGTCGCTGCCCTTGCGGCACAGCAGAGCATCGGGTTGTCGGTGGCACTACGCCGCGCTGCGAGCGCCGGCGTCGGTGGCGCAGCGTTGCGCGGCATCAACGAATTTGTCACGCTCGTCGATTCGCTCGAGGCCGATCGCGAGCATGGGCCGGCGCATCTGTTGCGCGAATTGCTGGAACGCAGTGGCTATCTGGCGGAACTTCGCAACGAAGACACGCACGAGGCTGAGGGTCGCATCGAAAACCTCGAAGAGTTGATTGGTGCCGCCGAAGAATTCCCCGATGCCAACGACTTTCTCGAGAAAGTCTCGCTCGTCTCCGACACCGACGACATCGCTGGCGACGACAAGGTGATGATGATGACCCTGCATTCCGCCAAGGGACTGGAGTTCCCCTCGGTGTTCATCATCGGATTGGAGGAAGGTATCTTCCCGCACAGTCGCACGCTGCTTGATTCAACGCAACTCGAAGAGGAACGGCGTCTTGCATACGTGGGCATCACCCGTGCCGAGCGGCGGCTGTATCTCAGTCACGCGTGGAGCCGCAACTTGCACGGCTCGCGGCAATACAACCCGCCGTCACGCTTCCTGGACGAGATTCCCGGCGAGTTGCTCGATCGCAAGGGCAGCGTCGACACCGGTGCCGACGAGGGTCGTGGTCAATTGCGCGGTGATTGGCAGCAAACGCCGGTGCCCGACTTCCGCCGCAAGGGTGGCGGCGTCACGTCGCGAGCGAGCGAAGCCTTGCGGCCCGTCGTGCGCGAGCCAAAGGTGTTGCACAACTTTGCAATTGGTGACGACGTGGTGCACCCGGTGTTTGGCGAAGGCGTGATCATCGATTTGGTTGGCGCCGGCGAGAAGGCGGAAGCCACGGTGCGCTTCGTCGACCGCGGCACCAAGGTGCTCGCGTTGGCATGGGCGCCGCTGACGAAGCGGTAGCGCAGTCAGCAGAGCCTGGGGGTGCGTCGCCGCTGACGAAGCGGTAGCGCAGCCGCTCCTTAGGGAGCCCGCAAGTCGATAAGCAAACTCGTTCGGTTCTCCACCACGGGTCGCGCGTCGATCGGCCGGTACAACTGCTCGACGGGCAGGGTGCGCTCGTCGCAGTCGATGAAATCACGCGTTCCTTCCACGTGAGTGACGAGACACTCCGGCCCGCGGTCGGCTGGATACGCGTAGTACACCTGCCAGCCGCGCGTTGCATCATCGCCGACATGGTCGACCACGATCGTGCGGTCGTAGGTCGTATCGCGCAGGTCGGGGTAGAGGATGGGACCGTCGCGCAACACGATCTCCGCCATGTCGTCAACAGGCCCGACGCGGAAGGTGTAGTCACCCGTCCGCACCTCTCGCCTGCGATTATCGGTGGCGCGGTCGGCGAATATCCACGTCACGCCGAAGAGCACGGCGAAGAAGACGAGCCCGCCAACAATCGGCACCACCGCACGACCAAGAGGCGAACGAAATCGCGGAAGCATGCATTTCATTGTGCCAATCCGTGCCCGACAAGGCAGAGCTGCCGACTAGTGCTCCAGCGTTGCGCACGTCACCTTCGATTTTTGGCGTGCGAATGGTCGGGCGTAGCATGCTCTATTCGTGAAGCGGCCGTACCGAATCGTCGTCGCCAAGCCCGGGCTCGATGGGCATGATCGTGGTGCAAAGACGATTTCCCGTGCGCTCCGCGACCACGGTTTTGAGGTCATTTACACCGGTCTGCACCAGACGCCCGAACAGATTGCCGAAACCGCCTTACAAGAGGACGTCGACGGAGTCGGTTTGTCGCTGCTGTCTGGTGCGCACCTCACATTGTTCCCCCGCGTCATGGATGAACTTCGTACCCGCGATATGGCGCACGTGCTGATCTTTGGTGGTGGTGTAATTCCTGATGCAGATGCGGCGGTGTTGAAGCAGCAAGGCGTAAGTGAGATCTTCGGCCCCGGCTCGTCGCTGAAGTCGATTGCCGAATGGCTCGAGTCCACGCTCGACGAGCGAGAGAAGATCGGCGCGTAGTGGATCTCTTCGAGTACCAAGGCAAGCAATACTTCGCCAAGTTCGGTATCCCGGTGTCGGCCGGCGATGTCGCACACACCGTGGACGAGTCGATCGCCATCGCCGAACGCATCGGTTATCCGGTCGTCGTGAAGGCTCAAGTGCAAGTTGGTGGTCGTGGTAAGGCCGGCGGCATCAAGTTGGCGAACGATAACGACGAGGTGCGCACCCACGCCAGCAACATCATCGGCATGAACATCAAGGGTCACGTCGTGAAGCGTGTTTGGGTGGAGCGTGCCTCCGACATCGCGGAGGAGTATTACGCCTCACTCACGCTTGATCGCGCCGCCAAGCAACACTTGTTGATGCTGTCGGCGCAGGGCGGCGTCGACATCGAAGAAGTAGCGGCGAAAGATCCTTCGGCAATCGTCAAACTGCACATCAGCCCCGTGGTTGGTCTCGACGAGGCGACGGCGAAGAAAGCCGCAATCGACGCGAAGATTCCGAGCAAGGCACAGGACGGCGTGGCGTCGATTCTCGTGAAGTTGTACGACTGTTTCGTGAAGGGTGATTGTGATTTGGCGGAGATCAACCCGCTCATCTTGAAGCCGAGCGGTGAGGTGCATGCGCTGGATGCCAAAGTCAGCCTCGACGCCAACGCGTCGTTCCGCCACCCCGAGTGGGAAGCATTCGCAGCGACGCAAGAACTCGATGGTCGTGAGCAGTTGGCGCGTGAGAAGGGCCTGCAGTACATCGGCCTCGATGGCAGCGTCGGCATCATCGCGAACGGTGCCGGGTTGGCCATGAGCACGCTTGATGTGGTCAACCAAGTCGGCGGTAAAGCAGCGAACTTTCTCGATGTCGGCGGCGGTGCCAATGCCGAGTTAATGACCGCAGCGCTCGAAGTAATCAACTTCGACACCAACGTGCGCAGCATCTTCGTGAACATCTTTGGCGGCATCACCCGCGGTGATGAAGTTGCCAAAGGCATCGTCGAAGCGATGCGGCGTGTTCAGCTACGCGCACCAATCGTGATCAGACTCGACGGCACCAATGCCGAGCAGGGTCGCCAGATCCTCGCTGACGCGGGAATCCCGGCCGACAAGTTGATGAGCAAGCCGACGATGTTGGATGCTGCACGCACGGCGGTGGCCATTGCCAACGGAAAGTCGATCTGACGATGGCGATCTTCGTTGACGCGAACACGAAGGTGATCGTGCAGGGCCTCACCGGCGGCCAAGGCAAGTTCCACGGTCTGCGCAATCGCGCCTACGGCACCAAGGTGGTCGGCGGCGTCACGCCAGGTAAGGGCGGGCAAGACGTCGAAGGTATCCCCGTGTTCGACAGTGTCGCCGACGCAGTGAAGGCGACCGGCGCCGACGCGTCGTTCGTGGCGGTGCCGCCAAAGGCAGCACCCGCCGCCATCCTCGAGGCCGCCGCGGCAGGTGTGCGCTTCATCGTGTGCATCACCGAAGGTGTTCCCGCACAAGATGAAGCCCGCGTCTATGCCACGTTGAAGCGTGATTTCCCGGCGACGCGCTTGCTCGGCCCCAACTGTCCGGGCATCATCAGCCCAGGCAAGTGCAACATCGGGATTACTGCCGGCGAAATCGCCCAGCCGCCGACCACGGGCGGCAAGAACGTCGGCATCGTGTCGCGCTCCGGCACGCTCACCTATCAGGCGCTCTTTGAGTTGAAGCAACGGGGCATCGGAGTCACCACATGTGTGGGCATCGGCGGCGACCCGGTTCCCGGCACATCGTTCGTCGATTGCCTTGCCGAATTCCAGAAGGATCCCGAGACGAGCGCGATTCTGATGATCGGCGAAATCGGTGGCTCCGCCGAAGAAGAAGCCGCGGAATTCATCAAGGCGAATGTCACCAAGCCGATGAGCGCATACATCGCTGGTGTCACCGCACCTGCCGGCAAGAAGATGGGCCACGCTGGTGCCATCGTGTCGGGTGGCAAGGGAACCGCCCAAGGCAAGATGGACTCGTTGCGCGCTGCTGGTGTGAAGATCGGCGCCAACCCCACTGAAGCGGGCGAGTTGATGGCGCAGATCATCGCGTCGCTGTAGATACGTAGCACTTCTCGCAGGGACGAGCCGCGTCCGCGCACCCACTGATGCGACAACTTCCGTAGCATTTGAGGTTGCTATGCGCATTGCCGACTTGCTCGCGCGTGGGCGAACCTATTCATTCGAGTTCTTCCCGCCCAAGACCGACGAAGCACAGGCGCAACTGGCGACGACGATCTCCGAACTCGCCCCGCTGAAGCCGAGTTTCTTCTCCGTCACCTACGGTGCGCTCGGCAGCACCCGCACCCGCACCCGCGACGTAGTGGTGCAGTTGGCGCGTAGCGGCGGTATTCCACCGATGGCACATCTCACGTGCGTGGGGCACCTGCGGAGTGAAATCGATCTACTACTCGGGGAGTACAAGGCGGCGGGTGTCGAGAACATTCTCGCCTTGGGTGGCGATGTGCCGGCCGACCCTTCGCAACTCGGCCCGAGCGACTTCACCCACGCACTCGATCTCGTCGAGCACCTGCGGGAAAACTTCGATGTTTCGATCGGTGTTGCGGCACATCCTGAACTGCACCCGCGCTCACCATCACGCGAGTCGGATCGCACCCACCTCGCCGCGAAACTACGTCGTGCCGACTTTGCGATGACACAGTTCTTCTTTGAAGTGCAGCACTACACGAGGCTTGTCGATGAACTTGCCGCTTTGGGTGTGCACAAGCCCGTGGTGCCGGGCGTGATGCCGGTGACGAACAAGGGTCAGATCGTAAAGATGGCGCAGATGTCGGGAGCCGCGATTCCGGGTTGGTTGTCCGACCGCTTGGCCAAGTTCGACGACCCTGCTGACATTCGTCGAGTTGGGGTCGAGGTTGCAACGAAGTTGAGCAGCGAACTACTCGCAGCCGGCGCACCTGGCTTGCACTTCTACACGCTCAACCGTTCGACTGCGACCCGCGAGATCTACTCGAATCTCGGTCTCGATCGGGGATGAACGACAAACGTCCGAGCCTGCTCGGTTACCTGCCGGCACTCGACGGTGTGCGGGCACTCGCCGTGATGGCGGTGGTCGTGTACCACGCCAACAAGCAGTGGCTTGGCGGAGGTTTTCTCGGTGTCGAGGTGTTCTTTGTCATCAGCGGTTTTCTCATCACATCGCTGCTCATTGCGGAGACCGAGCGCGACGGCACCATCAGTCTGAAGAACTTCTGGCTGCGTCGCGCGCGACGGTTGCTGCCGGCGTTGTGGGTGATGCTCGCGCTGGTGACGGTGTACTGCTCGTTATTCGAGCGCGACACGCTCGGGGCGCTGCGCGGTGATCTGATTGCTGCACTCGTCTACGGCTTCAATTGGTTTCAGATCTGGGTGGGCACCTCGTACTTCACCGCGTTTGATTTCGTGCCACTACGACACCTGTGGTCGCTGGCCGTCGAAGAGCAGTTCTACGTCTTTTGGCCCCTCCTCATGTTCGCGGTGGCGCGACTCGGGCGACGTCGGCTGGCGGCCGTTGGTTTGCTGTTCGTCGCCACATCGATAGCAATCGCAATTCTCACCGCGGTTATTTACCGCAGTGGTCATATCGCCACGATTGGGGAGACCCCCGAGCAATACATGGCCTTCCTCGGTCACCCTGTGTCGCGCATCGACTTCTTGTTTCTCGGCACGTTCAGCCGCGCCGGTGGATTGTTCATCGGTGCGGCACTCGCGGTGTTTTGGCGACCGTGGGTGCTCGGCTCGTCGCCAATCGGTACGCGCGGACAACTACTCGACGTTGTCTTTCTTGCTGGTTCGGGTGGGTTGGTAGTGACTGCGGTCGTCTTCCGCGATGTCGTTGACGTCATCAATGTCGGCACGACCGGATACGACCTGCTGTTCCGCGGCGGGTTCTTCTTCGTTGGGCTTTCGAGCGTGGCGGTGATCGCGGCAGCAGTGCACCCGACGGCATCGATGACACATCACTTGCTGGGCAACCGTGTCATGACCTACATCGGTCAGCGCTCCTACGGGTTGTATCTGTACCACTGGCCGGTGTTCCAGATGTATCGCCGCTTCGCGGGGCAGGGGCTCACACCGTATGAATTCGTGCTGCTTGTGTTGCTCGCCCTCGCCATCACTGAGTTGTCGTACCGCTACATCGAGATGCCGGTTCGTGACGGAAGATTCATGGCCTGGCGTCAGCGTCGCCGTGCCGAGCGAGTGGCGTTCGCTGCGCTCGAGCCGCGGATGCGTTTGCGTCGGGCAGCGACCGTGGCGCTTGTCGCACTGCTGCCAGCCTTTTCATTGCTGAGCGTTGCGACCGCTGAGGTGAAGCTCAACGACATCAGTCAGAGTCTTGCGGAGAGCGAGTCGGCGGTGGTCAACGTGCTTGATGAACCCACTTCCACGACGGTCATGGCCGGGCCGGTGATCGTCGACGGCGTAACGCAGACCACCACGCTCGACGGCCAACTCATCGACGTGCTGGCGATTGGTGACTCGGTGATGCTTGGTGCCGCGCGCGAACTGTCTGCGCGTGGGGCAACGGTGGATGCGATGAAGAGTCGCTCAGTGCGACAAGCGCTCGAGATCGTCAACTATCTCAAGTCCGTGCGACGACTTGGCTCAATCGTCGTGATTCATCTGGGCACGAACAGCACGACGTCTACCGCGGTATTGGATGAAATCATGACCTCACTCGCTGATACTCCGCTCGTCTTGTTCCTCACCGTGCACGTGCCGAGCGAGCCTCGGCAATCCATCAACAATCGTCTGATCAATGCCTTGCCGGCCAGATACGGCAACGTGAAAGTGCTTGATTGGCATTCGATTGCGAGTCAGTACCCCGAGTATCTGTATTCCGACAAGACCCACCTGCGAACAGCGGGGGCGCGCTTCTACGCCGACATCATCATGCAGGCGGTAGGTCGGCTCTAGACGAACTGCGGGGCGTGGTGGAGCGCATCGTCTAGCGTGTCACCCCGTGACAAACCCAGTTCGAGTCGCCGTCACCGGCGCGGCAGGTCAAATCGGCTACAGCCTTCTGTTTCGTATCGCCTCTGGTGCGATGCTCGGCCCCGACACGAAGGTCATTCTGCAACTACTTGAAGTGACTCCGGCTCTCGGTGCACTGCAAGGCGTGAAGATGGAACTCGACGACTGCGCGTTTCCGCTGCTCGACGGCGTGGTGCTCACCGACGATGCAAACATCGCATTCGGCGACGCTGACGTTGCACTGCTCGTCGGCGCGATGCCTCGCAAAGACGGCATGGAGCGCAAAGACCTACTGTCGGCCAACGGTGGCATCTTCAAGCCGCAAGGTCAGGCGATTGCCAAGAACGCCAAGAAAGACATCAAGGTGCTCGTCGTCGGCAACCCGGCAAACACCAACTCGCTCATCGCCTTGAGCAATGCATCAGGTATCGACCCCAGACAATTCACCGCCATGACCCGACTCGATCACAACCGCGCAGTGTCGCAACTTGCGGCGCGCGTCGGCAAACCGGTTGCCGCGGTGAAGAAGATGACGATCTGGGGTAACCACTCGACGACGCAATACCCGGATCTTTCGCACTGCGAAGTCGACGGTAAGCCCGCGAAGTCGCTCGTGAACGACGACAAGTGGATCGATGAAACCTTCATCCCCACGGTTGCCAAGCGCGGCGCGGCAGTTATCAAGGCGCGTGGTGCATCGTCTGCGGCATCGGCCGCGAATGCAGCAATCGACCACGTGCGCTCGTGGGTCCTCGGCACACCGAAGGGGGACTGGGTGAGCATGGCTGTGCCGAGCGATGGCTCATACGGCGTGCCCGAAGGTCTCGTCTCGTCATTCCCGTGCACCTGCAAAAAGGGCAAGTACGAAATCGTGCAAGGACTCTCGATTGACGACTACAGCCGCGCGAAGATCGATGCGTCGGTCGCGGAGTTGCAAGAAGAGCGTGATGCAGTGCGGGCGCTCGGCCTGATCTAAGTCAGCACGCCCGGTCTGATCTAAGAGAGTTCGCTCGGCCTCATTTAGTCGAATGTCGTGCGGGCCCGCACGCGCGTGAAAACACCATCAAGAGCCGCGAACAGTGGCTGAGCAGCGATCACTTTCTCGTGGTTGCCCGAGAATCGCACGTTGCCGTTGATGAAAGCCTCAGCGGCGTTCAAGCGGCCCATCACGATGTCGACGGCCGTCGCATAACTCTGGCTGAACGTGATGTCGCCGGGTACTTTGCCCTTGCCGAACGCCACGGCCCCATCACGCGCCACGAGGTGATAGACGACTTCACCAAACGGTGTGTCGGTCACGACCTGTGTCACCGACACCGTATGCGACCTCACCGCACTCGCGAGTGCGGCGTCGGCTGCAACCTCCATCGCTACCGCAGCGATCCATTCGTCGCTGAGATAGCGCACGGCGAGGATTAGGCGGCCGACAGGCTCGTGGTTTTGCGGCTCGAGCGATAGATCGAGAACAACAAGATCGCCAGCGACACGCCGGCGATGGCGTAGCGCGCAGCGTCGTTGTCACGCAGGTTGATTACCGCGGGCAGAATCAGCAACGACACGAGGTTCATCACCTTGATCAGCGGGTTGAGTGCCGGACCAGCGGTGTCTTTGAACGGGTCGCCGACCGTGTCGCCGATGACCGCGGCCTTGTGCGCATTCGAACCTTTGCCGCCGTGGTGACCGTCTTCGATGTACTTCTTGGAGTTGTCCCACGCGCCGCCGGCGTTGCTCAGGTAGTTGGCCATGAGCTGACCGGTGAGGATGACCGCCGCCAAGAATGCACCGAGCGCGAAATAGTTGATGCCGAAGCCGACGATTACCGGCGTCAGAACCGCAAGCAGTGCGGGTGTGGTGAGTTCGCGCAACGACGCTGCAGTGCAGATGTCGATGACTGGGCCGTAGTCGGGCTCCTTCGTGCCCGCCATGATGCCGCCGTCCTTGAATTGCTTGCGCACTTCTTGCACGACGACGCCAGCCGTGCGACCGACCGCGCGAATCGCGAGTGCGGAGAACATG
This sequence comes from Actinomycetota bacterium, assembly GCA_016870295.1. Taxonomy (GTDB): domain Bacteria; phylum Actinomycetota; class Acidimicrobiia; order Acidimicrobiales; family Ilumatobacteraceae; genus F1-60-MAGs027. Next base: position 10,360 of record VGBY01000005.1, on the reverse strand, counting down.
AAGGCGATTGATCCACCGATGAGCAGACCGATGAAGGTCTTCACGTCGGCGACGTTGATCTGCGTCTCGACTGCCTTGAAAATGGCGTCGCCCTTCAGCAATTCACCCGTCTCCTCGTCCGTGAGTTTGAGCTGGCCGGCGATCGTCTCGATGTACGACGCAAAGAGCGCCACGGCGGCGATGACTGCCGAACCGATTGCAAAGCCCTTGGTGACGGCCTTGGTGGTGTTGCCCACCGCGTCGAGGCTCACCATGATCTTGCGTGGTTCACCTTCAAATTCGCCGGCCATTTCGGCGATGCCTGCCGCATTGTCGGCCACTGGGCCGAAGGTGTCTTCAGAGACGATCACGCCTGTGGTGGCGAGCATGCCCATGCCGCAGAGCGCCACGAGATACAGCGACAACATCACGTTTCCGCCGCCGAGCCACAGCGTTGCGCCGAGCGACACTGCGATGCAGATGATCGCGTATACCGACGACTCAAGACCCACTGCGGTGCCGGAGAGCACCACGGTTGCCGGGCCGGTTTCTGCCGACTCTGCGATTTCTTCGACGGGGCCGTACTCGGTACCGGTGAAGTACTCGGTGAGACGGCTCAGCACCTGCGCGAGGATGAGACCGATCAGCACCGCGCCGAACACGCGCCAGCCGATGCCAGAGATCGTTACCTCGGCACCTGCGTGACCGATGCTGCCTTTCGCCGGGTTCCCGACGTAGGTGACGGCGAGAGCGAGCGTGCCGATGACTGTGATAATGCTCGCAGTGAGGAAGCCGCGGTTGATCGGCTTCAGCGCGTTCATCTCGCCTTCTTTGGCGCGGACGGCAAACACGCCGGCAATCGACGCGATGACACCGATGGCACGCGCGGCGAGCGGGAACACGAGGCCGAGTGCCGGGTTGAGACCAATCGAGTTGAACGCAGCGACGCCGAGGATGATCGACGCGACGAGCGTGACCTCGTAGCTCTCGAACAAGTCGGCCGCCATGCCGGCGCAGTCACCGACGTTGTCACCAACGTTGTCGGCGATCACCGCTGGGTTGCGCGGGTCGTCTTCGGGAATTCCGGCTTCGACTTTGCCCACGAGGTCGGCACCAACGTCTGCAGCCTTGGTGAAGATGCCACCACCCACACGCAAGAAGAGTGCAATCAACGAACCACCGAAACCGAACCCGACGAGCATCGCCGACGAGGTGTTCTGGAAGAGGGCGATGATGATGGTGGCGCCGAGCAGACCGAGACCGACGGTGAACATGCCGGCGACGCCGCCGGTGCGGAAGGCGACGTCGAGGGCTTCGCGCATCGAGCCACGGCGCGCGGCGGCGGCGGTGCGGATGTTGCCGCGCGTCGCGAGCGTCATGCCGATGTAACCGGTGAGACCCGAGGCGACACAGCCGAGCAGGAACGCGATGGTGCGGAAGACGCCCGATGACACGAAGCCCAAGGCCTCTTCACCGGACGGCTTTTCAATGGCCACCGAGGTGACGAACACGATGATTGCCACTGGCACGAGAATCATGCCAATCGTGCGGAACTGGCGCTTCAGATAGGCGAGCGCCCCGACTTGAATCGCGCCGGCAATTTCCTTCATCTTGTCCGTGCCTTCATCTTGGGCAAGTACCGATTTTGCGAGGAAGAAACCAACGGCAATCGCCAGGAGCGATGCGGCCCCCGAGAGCGCGAGCACCAGCCACTCGCCACCCTTCAGGGTGAAGTCCTGCCAGCCGCCTTCAGATGCCAAGAGTGCAATCACGAGATGTAGATCCTTATCGAGAGTGGGGTCGCCCAAGGGCAAAACCCCGATTTATGGGTCCGAACGAGTGTAGAGAATCGGCGACCCCGCCCGTAAATCGTCATCAACTGCCACGTTGTGGGCAATCGTCGGGTGAGACAGGCATCACGGCAAATGACTGGCTGAGAACTCGGTATCGGGGTGCTGCAGAACTAGCGTTCGGATTGAACTTTGCGGCATTTATGAGCACCACCACGACTCCTTCCCGTGCGCCGGTCAGCGGCACCGCCGTTGCCAGCCGACATCGCAAGCCGTTTTTGCTCGACTTGTACGGCACTGCCCTCGGCAAGAAGTACGCCATGGCGATGTCGGGTATCGCGCTCATGGGTTTCGTGCTCTTCCACATGATCGGCAACCTGAAGATGTACTTCGGCGCCGCCGATCTCAATGAGTACGCCGAGTTCTTGAAGAAGTTGTTGTACCCACTCGCCCCGAAAGAGTCGGTTTTGTGGATTCTTCGCCTCGGGTTGCTCGGCATGCTCGCCCTGCACCTGCATGCTGCCTGGTCGCTCACCGTGTTGAACCGTCAGGCGCGTCCGGTGAGATACCAGAGTGCCCGCGACTACCAGGAAGCCTCGCTCGCGAGTCGTTCAATGCGGTTGTCGGGCATTGTCGTGGTGTTGTTTCTTGCGTGGCACCTGCTCGACCTCACGTTCGGTGTGGTGAACACGATTGGCGCCGACGGCGAATTCGTGCGCGCAGAGGTGTACGCCAATGTGGTGCGCAGTTTTGAGCGCTGGCCCGTCGCGCTGTTTTATGTCGTCGCCAATTTGTTCCTCGGTCTGCACCTCTCGCACGGGGCGTGGAGCATCTTCCAATCGTTGGGCTGGAACAACCCGCGGTTCAACTCGTGGCGTCGGGCGTTCGCACGGGGCTTCGCCGCCATCGTCGTGATCGGCAACGTCTCGTTTCCCATCGCCGTAACCGTCGGAATCGTCAGCGTTTGAACGAGGTAAACACATGACCATGCTCGACAACCGCCCCGCCGCCACGAAGTTGAACTCCAAGGTGCCGAGCGGCGTGCTCGCCGACAAGTGGGACAACTTCAAGGCGAATGCGAAGCTGGTGAACCCCAACAACAAACGCAAGTTCAAGGTCATTGTGGTCGGCACCGGCCTCGCTGGCGCATCGGCAGCGGCGACACTCGCCGAACTCGGCTATCAGGTCGATGCCTTCACCTTCCACGATTCACCGCGCCGCGCGCACTCGATTGCGGCACAAGGTGGCATCAATGCTGCGAAGAACTATCGGGGTGATGGCGACAGCGTGCACCGGTTGTTCACCGACACGATCAAGGGTGGCGACTTCCGCTCGCGTGAAGCCAACGTGTATCGCCTGGCGCAAGTGTCGGTGAACATCATCGACCAGATGGTCGCCCAGGGTGTGCCGTTCGCCCGTGAATACGGCGGACTGCTCGACAACCGCAGTTTCGGCGGCGCGCAGGTGAGTCGCACGTTCTATGCGCGCGGCCAAACGGGTCAGCAGTTGTTGCTCGGCGCCTACCAGCAACTGTCGCGCCAGATCGGTCTCGGTGGTGTGCGACTCTTCAATCGTTGCGAACTCGTCGACGTCGTCATCATCGATGGTCGCGCAGCCGGCATCGTGGTGCGCGACTTGCTGACGGGCGAGGTCACGAGCCATGCGGCGCACGCAGTAGTGCTGGCTACCGGTGGCTACGGCAACGTGTACTTCCTCTCCACCAATGCGATGAACTGCAACGTCACGGCGGCGTGGCGCGCGCACCGACGCGGTGCGTACTTCGCCAACCCGTGCTACACGCAGATCCACCCGACGTGCATTCCGCAAGCCGACGAGACGCAGTCGAAGCTCACGCTGATGAGCGAGTCGTTGCGCAATGACGGCCGTGTTTGGGTGCCGAAGAATGCCGATGAGCAGCGCCCGGCGCACCAGATTCCGGAAGAAGATCGCGACTACTACCTCGAGCGCCTGTATCCGTCGTACGGCAACCTGGCACCGCGTGACATTTCGTCGCGCGCAGCCAAGCGGCTCGTCGACAAAGGTCAGGGTGTCGGGCCGCTGAAGAACGGCGTGTTCCTCGACTTCTCCGCGGCAATCAATCGTCTCGGGCGCAACGTGGTGGAGGAGCGGTACGGCAACCTCTTTGAGATGTACGAGCGCATCGCCGGCGAGAACCCGTACGAGGTGCCGATGCGCATCTATCCGGCAACCCACTACACGATGGGTGGTTTGTGGGTCGACTACGAGTTGCAGACGACGATTCCTGGTTTGTATGCGGCGGGCGAGGCGAACTTCTCCGACCACGGCGCGAATCGCCTCGGGGCCAGTGCGTTGATGCAAGGTTTGGCCGACGGCTACTTCGTGTTGCCGTACACGATCAGCAACGGTTTGGCTCCGCTCCTGAACAAGACGCTCCCCGGCACCGACCATCCGGAGTTCAAGCGAGTTGAAGCCGAGACCCGTGATCGCTATCGCGCCTACGTGAACGTGAAAGGTACTCGTTCACCGGATTGGTTCCATCGCGAACTTGGCAAGATGATCTGGGATTACTGCGGCATGGAGCGCGACCGCAACGGCTTGGAGAAGGCCATCAGTGAGATTCAGGCGTTGCACGACGAATTCAAAAAAGACCTGCGCGTGACCGGCTCGGCCGAGGGTGTCAACCAGACCCTGGAGAAGGCCGGTCGAGTCGACGACTTCTTCCAGTTGGGCATGCTCATGTGCAAGGACGCGCTCGCCCGCGAGGAGAGTTGCGGTGGCCACTTCCGCGTCGAATACCAGACGGAAGACGGCGAAGCCCAGCGCGACGATGCGAAGTTTTGCCACGTGTCGGCCTGGGAGTGGACGGGTGACGCGGCGAAGTCGCACATGCACGCAGAGGCGCTCGAGTTCGAGACCATCCAACTTGCGACGAGGAGCTACAAGTGACGCGCAAGTTGACCAATCTCACGCTGAAGGTGTGGCGCCAGAGTGGCCCGAACGATAAGGGTCGCTTCGAAACGCACGTCATCGAGTCGATCACCGACGAAGCGTCGTTCTTGGAAATGCTCGACGTGCTCAACGAGCGTCTCATCGCTAAAGGCGAAGAAGCGGTGGTCTTCGACCACGATTGTCGTGAGGGAATCTGCGGCACGTGTTCGCTGATGATCAACGGTCAGGCGCACGGCCCGCAACGCGCCACCACGACGTGCCAGTTGCACATGCGTTCGTTCAAGAGCAACGACACGATCGTCATCGAGCCGTGGCGGGCCGGTGCATTCCCGATCGTCAAGGACCTGATGGTCGATCGTTCGGCATTCGACCGCATCGTCGAATCAGGCGGCTTCATCACCGCACCGACGGGCGGTGCACCCGATGCCAACCTCATCCCAGTGCCGAAGCCGGTCGCCGATGCGGCGATGGACTCAGCAGCCTGCATCGGCTGTGGTGCATGCGTGGCGGCCTGCCCGAACGGTGCGGCGAACCTGTTCGTCGGAGCGAAGATCGCGCACCTCAACCTGTTGCCGCAGGGCCAAGCCGAGCGTTACAAGCGGGCCGAGGCGATGGTCGACACGATGGACGAACACTTTGGCTCGTGCACGAATCATGGTGAGTGTTCGGCTGCCTGCCCGAAAGAGATCTCACTCGACGTCATCGCGCTGATGAACAAGGACTATCGCTCGGCGAAGTTCAAGAATCGCAAGGAGTTGTCGCGCAACTAACGCGATTGTCGCTCCGTCCACGACGAGTGCCGCTCAACTACGGTGAAACCTTGTGCTGAGCGACATCGCCGCGTGGGTGCAGGATGTCATCGAGCGCCTCGGGGCCGTCGGCGTGGCACTACTCGTCGTCTTGGAGAACGTGTTCCCACCGATTCCGTCGGAGATCGTGCTGCCCTTTGCTGGATTCGTCGCCCAACGCGGTGACGGCTCGGTCATCGTGATGATTATCGCCGCCACGATCGGCGCCGTCGTCGGCGCGCTGATTCTCTATGGCGTCGCAGCGATCATCGGCCCGGTGCGCTTGACGGCATTCATCACCCGCTTCGGGCGATGGTTCGGGGTGAAACCCGCCGACCTCGTGCGTGCCGAGCAATGGTTCGACCGTCATGCGGTGGCTGCGGTGTTGCTCGGTCGTTGCGTGCCGCTCATCCGCTCGGTGGTGTCGGTGCCCGCCGGCTTTCGTCGGATGAACATCGTGCCGTTCGTGCTCTACACGGCGCTGGGCAGTGCAGTCTGGAACACCGCACTCATTGGGGCTGGCGCGATTCTCGGCGACCAGTGGGAGCGTGTCGAGCCGTACGTCGCAACGCTGCAGTATGTCGTGATTGCTGCAATTGTGGTGTTTGTCGTCCGCTTCGCTGCCACGAAACTTCGCCGCCGCGCCTAGCGACTTGTCGTCAACCGTGCTGTCGCGCCTAGTGTCGGCAGCGGAGGCTGAGCAATGAGCGAACTCAGTGGAAAGGTAGCAATCGTCACCGGATCGTCGAGTGGCATTGGTGAGTCGACGGCGCACCGTCTGGCAGAACTCGGTGCTCACGTGGTGGTGAACTCTTCTTCGTCAGTGGATGCCGGTAAGAAAGTTGCGTCATCGCTGGCCACCAAAGGCACGTACATTCAGGCGGACATCAGCGACAAAGCACAGGGTCAACACCTCATTGACGAAACGCTGAAGACGTTCGGCAAGCTCGACATCCTCGTCAACAATGCAGGTTGGACCACGCTCGTGCAACATGGCGATCTCGACGGTCTCACCGATGAGATCTTCGACAAGACATTCAAGGTCAACGTGTACGGCACATGGTGGTTGACGAAGGCCGCGATTCCGCATCTTCGAAAGAGCGACGACGGCAACGTCGTGAACATCACCTCCATCGCTGGTGTTCGCCCCGTTGGTAGTTCGATGGCGTACGCCATGACCAAGGCGGCACTCAACCACATGACGGTGCTGCTCGCCAAGTCGTACGGGCCGGTGCGATTCAATGCCGTCGCGCCGGGTCTCGTGCAAACACCGTGGACCAAGGATTGGGGGGTCATGCACGACTTCGTTTCGAAGGCATCGCCCCTCAAGCGTTCGGCGTATGCGAGTGATTGCTCGGAGGCGGTGCTCGGAGTCATTCGCAACCCGCACATGACCGGGCAAGTGCTCGTGATTGACGGCGGGTTTACGCTCGTCTCGTGACGACGCACCGCACCTACGCATCGAATCTGCCGGTCGGCGACGCACACCCGTATCGCAGTGGTGCTTGGCGACCACAGACCACCGAGCACACGACACGGGATTTGCTGGTCGAGGGCACGGTGCCGCGCGAACTGAACGGCGTGTACTTGCGTAACACGGAGAATCCGTTGTTTGAATCAATCGGTCGATACCACCCGTTCGATGGCGACGGGATGATCCACATGATGTCGTTCTGCGACGGAGAAGTGGAGTATCGCAACCGCTTCGTGCAGACCGACGGGTTGCGCGCCGAGATTGACGCGAACCAGGCACTGTGGGCCGGGCTTGCCGAACCACCGAGCCGCTCCCTGCGCGACGGCAAGTGCGCGCGTGGCCGCATGAAAGATGCCTCGAGTACCGACATCGTGGTGCACGGCGGCGTGGCGCTCTCGAGTTTCTATCAGTGCGGCGACTTGTATCAATTGAATCCGCGCACGTTGGAAGACCTCGGTAAAGCATCGTGGGGTGGTGCGTTCCCGAGTGCTGGCGTGTCAGCGCACACGAAGGTGGATGAACGCACGGGGGAGTTGTTGTTCTTCAACTACCAGACGACAGCGCCGTATCTGCATTACGGCGTGGTCTCGCGCAAGCACGAGTTGGTGCACTATGTGCCGATTGATCTGCCGGGCGCCCGACTGCCGCATGACATGGCGTTCACGCCCAACTACTCGATTCTCAACGACTGTCCGTTGTTCTGGGATGCCGAACTCATTACACGCGGCGTCTATGCCACCCGCTATCACCGCGACATGCCGATGCGCATCGGCATCATTCCGCGCTATGGCGCAACTCACGAGATTCGATGGTTCGAGTGCCGACCCACGTTCGTGCTGCATTGGATCAACGCGTGGGAAGAAGGCGACGAAGTCGTGGTCGACGGCTACTTCGAGGATGATCCGTCGCCGCGTGTGGCGGGTGATGCGACGATCGAGGCAAAGATGTTCCGCTTCTTGGACCTGCACTCGATGCAGTCGAAGCCCTATCGCTGGCGGTTCAACATGAAGACGGGTGCGGTCAACGAGGGATACTTGAGCGACACCATCACCGAGTTCGGAATGATCGATCAACAGCGCGCAGGTTTGCCCTATAGATACGTCTACTCGGTGGTGCCCACCAAGGGCATGTTCACGTTCGACGGGCTCATCAAGCACGAAGTGGTCACTGGCCGCGAGGAGTCAATGCTGTTCGGTGATGGGGTGTTCGGTAGTGAGACGGTCGTGGCACGCAAACCTGATGCCGTCGACGAAGATGACGCATGGCTCGTGACGTTTACGTCAGATGTGCCAAACGACGTGTCGCACTGCGCGATCTATGATGCCAAGGCATTGGGTGATGGCCCGGTTGCGCGAGTGCAATTGCCCGAACGCATCTCGAGTGGCACGCACGCGTGTTGGGCGGCCGCGTAGACGCCCGACTCGCGTCGGCAGCGCTACAGCTTGCTGAGCGAACGCAGCGACGCAATCGTTGCTGCGGTCAGTGCGAACAAGCCGAGCACGATGCTGAACGTGCCGCGCAACCCGATCGACTCGATGCCCCAACCCACCAGCAATTGACCAACGGGCGGTGCTGCGTACACCAGCGAAATCTGCAGCCCGTACACCCTGCCTTGTGATGCCGTCGGCACACGTCGTTGCACGACGGTGTTCCACAGTGGATTGAATGGCCCCCATGCCAAGCCCGTCAAGAACGCCAACAGCACAAACACCAGCGTGCCTGGCAGGAAACCCATCGGCAACAGCGCCGCCGTCGACATCACCACGATGACGCGCAGCAGTGGCGGCGTCGAGAATCGTCTGGCGAGTCGACCGTAGGCAAATGCGCCGATCACCACACCGAGTGCCACTGCCGACATCACCGCACCAAGACCCGCCGCATTGTCGATGGACTCAAAGTGTGTCGGCCAGATCACCGTGTCGATCGGCATGTACAAACCGCCCATCACAGTGAGACCCAAAGTAAAGATGAGTAGCGGTCGATCGGTGCGCAGCAACTGCCAGCCGCCACGCAAGGATTGCGCGAAGTTCTCGTGCTCGTTATGTTCGCCGTGTTGTTCGCGCACACGCATTGAGCGCACCGCGAAAGCCGCCAGCAGGAACATTCCGCTCGTGACCGCAAAGGCGAGCGTGGGCCCGCCCGCTTCGATGCACCATGCACCGATGGCCGGCCCCAGCATCCATCCGATGGCAAAGAACCCTTCGTGGCGACCGTTGGCCTTTTCCACGTCCATGCCCGATGATGCGGCTGCATTGGGGATCAGTGCTTTGCGCGCGGTGTACCCCGCGGGGTCGAACACTGCGCCGAGCACGGCGAACAGGGCAATCCATATGTAGGTAAGTTCCGTGACCACCTCGCCGATGACGAACAGCAATACCGACAGACACGAAAGCACGTCAGAGAGCGCCGATACTGCACGGCGACCGACACGATCAATCAATCCGCCCACGATTGGCGACACGAAGATGCCGGGCAGGCTGACGAGGGCAGCCAACAACCCGGCTCGCGCGGGTGAACCGGTGCGCTCAAGGACGAGCCACGGAACGGTGATCATGACGACGCCGTTGGCAACGCCGGAGGAGAGATTTGCTACTTGCAGCCGGGCGAATGCCGAGCGCTGCAGTTTTTCATTCACCGTGAAGAGGCTACGAACTTCTCCACTGCAGAAAGGTCATACGGTGCACCGAGCATCACGATGAGGTGATCTGCGCCCGCCTCGGCGTATTCCTCAGACTTCTCAAGTTCCTCGGGACGAATCGCAACGGTGCGCTCGATGTCGTTCGGGTTGCGACCGACTTTCTTGCACCACTCATTGAGGATGTCGTTCTTCTTCTTGAAGTTGTCGGGCGGTCCGAACGTGTTGAGTTGGTCGGCGTACTGCGCGACGAGACGCAACGTGACCTTCTCGCCACTGCCACCAATCATCAGCGGGATCTTTCCCTTGACGGGACCGGGGTTGAGCTTGCTCATGCGATCCTTGATGATCGGCAGGCCTGCTTCGAGAATCTTCAAGCGTCCTGGTGCAGTGCCGAACTCGTAGCCGTATTCCTTGTAGTCGCGCTCGAACCAACCCGAACCAATGCCGAGCACGAAACGACCGTCGCTGATGTGGTCGATCGTGCGTGCCATGTCGGCGAGCAATTGCGAGTTGCGGTATGAGTAGCACGTGACAAGCGCGCCGATGGTGGCGCGCTTGGTGTCGGCAGCCATTGCGGCGAGCAGTGTGTAGCACTCGAAGTGCTCCGCGTCGGGATTTCCGTACAACGGATAGAAGTGGTCCCATGTCCAGAGACTGTCGACACCGAGTGAATCTGCAGCGCGCCACGCGTCGCGCATGGCCTTGACCGTCGTTGCTTGCGGGTGGAGTTGGACACCAATTTTCATGCCGCAAACTTATC
>VGBY01000004.1 GCA_016870295.1 Actinomycetota bacterium | reverse complement strand
GGGCATCGTTCGCCCACCGACGACCACGAAACCGACGGCCTTCAACAGGTAGGCAGTCACCGACAACGCGCCGATCAAGAACCACAACTCGGTGTTGGAGAGGTTCATACGTCGGCCCTTCTTCGCGTCACGGTCGCACCCCGAAGAGCACCCCGACGACGGCGACGAGAATCGCGACGCCCACCGGCACGAACGGCGTGAGCGCCAAGCACACCACCGCACCAGTGAGTGCAGCCAGCCGGCCACGTGACGTGCGCAAGTGAGCCGGCAACATCGCCAAGAACGCCGCCGGAAACGCGGCATCGAAACCGAGTGATTGCGTGTCGAGCACCGAGCCAGCGAGTGCGCCGATCAGCGTGCCCACGTTCCACGTGATGAACAGCGACAGTGCCGTCATCCAGAAGGCGGTACGAGCCAGACGCGGGTCGGACTGTGCCGTTGTCATTGCCGTGGTTTCGTCGATCACGAATTGTGCCGCCAGAAGGCGGCGGGGCAACGAAAGTTGGCGGCCTTCTGAATTGCTAGAGACACGGCCGGCCAATGCCAGCCCGTACACGAAGTTGCGCACCGCAAGCAGGGCCGCACCACCGAAGGCGGCACCAACCGAACCACCGGTACCGACCACACTCATCGCTGAGAATTGCGACGCCCCGGTGAACGTGAAGAACGACAGCGCGCAGGCCTGCCAGACACTTGCACCAGCCGAGACCGCGGCGAGCCCGAACGACAATGCAGTGACGCCAACCGCCGCACCAAGCGTGACGCTGGCATTCACCACGCGTTGCCGTGCAACACCGACGGTGACTGGGTTCTCGCCGACTGGGTTCTCGCCGACTGGGTTCTCGCCGACGGTGTCGTCGGCGCCAGTTTCGCTATTCGGCGGAGTCACGCCGAGATTCCGCGCAGCATTTCGTCGGCCGCCGACCACGGGTCGAGCGCACCCTTCATCACACGTTGCTCCAGCGCATCCCACACAGGCCCGCTGCATACCTCGCGGGCGCGCATCTCCAGACGACGCTCCACGATCTCGCGTAATTCCTCGCGACGACGCACCTCACGGCGCTGCGCAGTCTCGCCACTTGCTTCACCTGCCGCACGATGTGCGCCGACTGCATCCACCAACTCGTTCACACCCTCTCCGGTCGTCGCAACGGTGGCGGTCACACTCGGCCGCCACTCCCCGACCGCAAACTCGGTGAGGTCGAGCATCGCATTCAAGTCACGTCGTGTGCCTTCAACACCGTCACGATCGGCCTTGTTGATTGCGAACACATCTGCCACCTCGAGCAATCCGGCTTTGTTGGCCTGCACCGCGTCGCCCCAACCTGGGTTCACGACCACGACCGTCGTGTCGGCCTTGCCCGCGACCTCAACTTCTACTTGACCAACACCGACGGTTTCGACGAGCACCCAATCGTGACCGGTCGCATCAAGCACGCGAATCGCCTCGCTCGTTGCCAATGCGAGACCACCAAGGTGCCCGCGGGTCGCCATCGACCGGATGTACACCCGGTCGTCATGCGTGTGGTCTTGCATGCGCACACGATCACCAAGAATCGCTCCGCCCGTGTACGGCGACGACGGGTCAATCGCCAGAACGCCGACACGCGCACCGCGTGCCCGCAATGCTCCGATGATCGCCGAAGTCAGCGTGCTCTTGCCGGCGCCGGGTGCGCCGGTGATGCCGACGACATACGCGCGGCCAACATGCGGGCTGGCAAGCCGCGCCACCTCGCGCGCTTCTCCGCCACCGCGTTCGACGAACGACAACAGTCGGGCCAGCGACCCACGATCGCCCTTGCTCGCTGCTGCGAAAAGTTGTGCGGGGTCGTCGGAGCGGGTCGCCATGGTGCTACCAGACTTAGACGGCGACGACTTCGGTGACACCATCCACGCGGTCGCGCATGATGCGTTCGATGCCGGCCTTTAGGGTTTGATCGCTCGCCGGGCAGGTGCCGCACGCGCCGACAAGTGTGACCTTCACGATGCCGGTCGACTCATCGACATCCTGCAACACGATGTCGCCACCGTCGGCTTGCAGCGCCGGACGAATCACCTCGATCGTCTCTTCAACTTGACTGCGGATGGACACGTTTCACCTCATGCGGCTCGGCGCAATGGTGCCGCGCGAACCCCTACTACGATAGGTGCGTGCTCGCACACCAAGGTGGTTGGGATGAAATCCTGCTCGTTGCCGGACCGATTGTGGTGATCGTGTTGTTGTTGTGGCGTGCCACCTCGCGCGTCAAGCGCGAATCACGTCAGCACCAAGACCACTGAGTTTGCCGACGAGGTCGTCGTAACCGCGGTCGATGTGGTGGATGTTGTGCACGACGGTTTCGCCACTCGCCGCAAGCCCGGCCACTACGAGCGCCGCACCGGCACGAATGTCGGGTACGTGCACGTCGTTACCGATGAGTTCGTACACCGGTCTGACCAGTGCTTTGTTGCCATAGATCGCAATCGACGCCCCGAGGCGGCGGAACTCCTCGATGTACTTGAAGCGCCCGGGGAACAACGTCTCCGTTACGGTGCCTTCTCCGCGACTCACGCACAACATCGCAACAAGTAGCGGCTTGTAGTCCGTGGCGATGCCAGGGTACGGCTCGGTTATCACGTCGACGGCACGCAGCCGTTCGTGCGAGGTCACTCGCACGCCGTCGCGCTGGGGCGTGATGGCAACACCCATGCGGGCATAGAGATTGAACAGCGCTTCCATGTGTTCGGTGCGCGCCGAGCGCACGGTGATGTCGCCACCCGCCACAGCAACCGCCGCCATGTAGGTTGCTGCCTGCACGCGATCGGCCACGACGCTGTGCCGGGTGCCAGAGAGTGATCCGCGCTCGCAGCCATGGATTACCAACCGCGACGTGCCGATGCCCTCGATGTCGGCACCCATCGCCACCAGCATGTTGCAGAGGTCTTGCACCTCTGGCTCGCGCGCTGCGTTGTCGATGACCGTCACGCCGCGGGCGTAGACCGCGGCCGTCAGGAGATTCTCGGTTGCCCCAACGCTTGGCAATGCCAATTCGATATTGGTGCCCTTCAGTCGATCGGCGAATGCAAAAATGTCGTACAGGCTCTCTTCCACGGTGGCGCCCATCTTTTGCAATCCGGCGATGTGCAAGTCGATCGGGCGACCGCCAAAGTCGTCACCACCCGGCCAGTTGATGCGTGCCGAGCCGTAGTGCGACAGCAGCGGCCCGAGCACGTTGATGCTGGCCCGCATTTTGTCCAACCGTTCGAACGGCACTTCGGGTGTGATGTTGCCGGAGTTCGTGAGTTTCAATTCGTGCGGGCCGAGCCACTCGGATGAAACGCCGAGTGCAGAGAGCGTCTCGGCCATCTTGTGCACATCGGTTATCGACGGCACGTTCGTAAACACGAAGTCACCCTCGGCGAGCAGGGTCGCCGCCATCAACTTGAGCACGGAATTCTTCGCGCCGGGCACCTGCACCGACCCTGAGAGTGGTGCACCGCGCCGCACGATGATGCGGGGGAATTCGTTTTTCACCACTCTCAGTATGCTCGCGCAGTGGCAACAGATGGTGAACGCCGAGTTCTCACGCTGTTGGCACTTGCCTCAATCCCCTTTGCGTATGTGAACACGTTGTTCACCCAAACGGTGTCGTTCGCCGCTGACGATTTCGCCCGCAGCGACTCGGCAATCGGTTTTGGTGCGGCGATCGTGCGCTGGGGCGTGCTCATCGTGCCACCCATCGCACTCGTGGCCGACCGTGTGGGTCGACGCAAGGTGCTTGTCGGCGCAGCCTGGGGTGCACCGGTGTTGGCGGCGCTCGGTGCGCTGGCCCCGAGTTACGGCTGGCTCGTTGTATCGCAAGCAGTGGCACGACCACTCGCGTTGGTGATCAATGTGATGATCCTCGTCATTCTCACGGAAGAGATGTCGAGTGAGTCACGGGCTCGGTCGCTTGGTTTCGTCGCCATAACGAGCAGCGTTGGTGCAGGTGTTGCAGTTGTGGCACTACCGCTTGCCGATGTTGCCGCATCGGGTTGGCGCTTGTTGTATGTGTTCTCCCTGTTGTGGCTGCCCGTTGCGTACGTGTTGCAACGCAACCTGCACGAAACCGCTCGCTTCGCACGGGTGCACGACATCGCCGGCGCTGCACGCGTTGCGCGAATCGCCCCCTCGCGCTTTGTCATCCAGATAGTTGCTGCGTTTCTCACCAGCGTGTTCATCGGCTCGGCGAGCGTGTACCTCGTCAACTACTTGCGCGATGTGCGCAACTATGACGCACTCGGCGTGAGCCTGTTCACGATCGGCACGGCGCTGCCCGCAGGCGTCGGACTCATCATTGGCGGTCGCCTGGCCGACCGACGTGGGCGACGAATCGCCGGTTCGGCATCGCTCGCGCTCGGGTCGTTGCTTGTTGCTGCGTCGTATTCGGCGAGCGGTGCGACGATGTGGCTGGCAGAGATGCTCGGTGGCATCTGCCTAGGGATCGCCTACCCCGCGCTCGGTGTGTACCGCGGCGAGATGTTCCCGACCGCGCATCGTGGTGGCGGTGCAGCCACCGTCACCGCGAGCAACTTGATCGGGGGCAGTGCGGGTCTCATTGTCGCCGGCCAGTTACTCGATTCGGGCTGGAGTTACGGTCGCGTCATGGCGACGCTGGCGATCGCGCCACTCATCGTGTCGGTGATCGTGCTCGTGAGTTTTCCGGAGACTGCGCACCGCGAGCTGGAGGAAATCAGTCCGGACGACGGCGGCGCCTGAGCACACGCGCGGCACGCGACTTCGCCGACGGTCGCGAAGCCTCGCTTGACTTCGGCGTGGCTCGCCCACCAGCCCTGCCACCCTTTGCGGGTTTTGTAGCCGCCGATTTCTCAACGGGCAACAGGCTGACTTCGATGCTGCGGCGACCGGGGTTGAAACCACTGACGGTGAGCGCGAGTTGTTCGCCGATCTTCACGTGCTCGCGCGGTGTGCGTGGTGCCGGTGACTTCATCAGGCGTAGCGGCAGATAGCCGGCCACGTCGCCGATACGCACATAGGCGCCGTGCGACGCAAATGATTCGACCGCACCCTTCACTCGCGCGCCGACTCCGAACTTGGCGACGAATGCGTCATACCGCTCGGGTGAGTTGACGGCCGAAGGTGTGGCGGTGTCGGCTTTGGGCAGCGCCCGCGGCGGTGCGGGCGCGCGCGTTGCCGCCGGCGGTCGCGTCGCCGCCGGCGGGCGTGACGGTCGCGGAATCGGCGCGGTCTTGTTCGGCACGCCGCGACGCGGCGGCGAGTCGGTCTTTGCCCGCACGGGCAGGCGATCGACGAATATCCATCCCACGTGCGGAACGGGTTTGCCACCCATCAGGCGACCAGCGTCAAAGAGCCACTTGTAGTGATCGTGGAATTCCTGGTAGCTGTCGTTCGACAAGACGGTGGCATTCACCTTGTCGGCGATCATCAACACAAAGCCGTCACCACGCCCGACGGCACCCGCGGGTGGCGTGACCAGTTCGCCGTTGGCAATCGCCTCGGAGAACTCCCCTGCTTCTTTTTTGTCGATGCGATGACCAAAACTCGCATCCACCACCACCGTGACCTGCGCCTTCGGGAACTCTTTCATGAACGCAAGCACGGCCTCGTTGAGCTGCTTGAGGCTTGGTGTGCTGCGACCCTCGGTCGCAAGGTTGCTGCCATCCACGATCACGTGTGTTGGCACCGACCGGGCGTCGACCTTCGACTTCGTGGCTACCATGCGGCAAAGGTTGCGTTCATCAAATCGACGAGCTCTTGGTCATGCACCGCCTTCGAGCCAGTAGCCGGGCTGCCCGAACCAATCCGCGTCACGTTGCGCAAGTCGTAACCGCGCTCCTTCACACGCCAGATGCGATGCTCGACGAAATTCCAGGCGCCCATGTTGTCGGGCTCTTCCTGCAACCACAGCACTTCCTTGGCGTTCGGATACTGCGCAAGTATCTCGTTGATCTGCGCACCCGGGAACGGATACAACTGCTCCACCCGCACGATCGCAACGGGCGCGCCGCGCTTGTTGCGCTCACTAATCGCATCCCACGCCACCTTGCCGGTGCACAGCACCACTCGTCGCACGGCACCGCGATCGCCGACGAATGGGTCGTCGAGCACTTCTTCGAATGATCCCGTCGTCAACTCTTCAATCTTGGAGCGGCTCTCCTTCATGCGCAGCGGCTGCTTCGGTGTCATCACCACGAGCGGCTTGCGCACGTTGCGGCGCACCTGGCGACGCAGCATGTGGAAGTACTGGCGCGCCGTCGTGGGGTAAGCCACCTGGATGTTGTCGTCGGCGCACAATTGCAGGAAGCGTTCGAGGCGAGCCGACGAGTGCTCGGGGCCCTGGCCCTCAAGCCCGTGTGGCAGCAACATCACGAGTGAGTTCTGCTGACCCCATTTGTCTTCGGCCGCCACGATGTACTGATCGATGATGATCTGCGCACCATTGACGAAGTCCCCGAATTGGGCCTCCCACATCACGAGCGCAGCCGGATTGGCGTGCGCGTAGCCGTACTCAAAACCGAGTGCCGCATATTCCGAGAGCAGCGAGTCGTACACCCAAAAGCGCCCCGTGCCAGAACCGAGGTTGGCGAGTGGCGCGTACTTCGCCTCATTCACGTTGTCGACGAGCACCGCGTGACGCTGGCTGAATGTGCCGCGTCGGCAGTCTTCGCCGGCGAGTCGCACGGGAATACCTTCCAACACGAGCGACCCGAACGCGAGCGCCTCGGCAGTCGCCCAGTCGACCTCGCCGTCGCGCTCGTACATCGCGGTACGGCCCTCGAACTGACGCAGCAACTTCGGGTGCACGGTGAACCCGTCGGGATAACGGTTCATCGCCGTGAATACGCGGTCGAGTGCCGCGCGTTCGACGGCTGTCGACACATGCGGTCGCACCCCCACGGGTTTGGGTGGCGGCAACACTTTCGGCACCGCAGTGGCGTGTGCGCGGGTGTCGTCGAGCGCGGTCTGCAATTTGGCTTGGTAGTCGCCGAGCACACGCTCGGCATCCTCGGGGCTGACGATGCCGCGTTTGACGAGCATCTCGAGATACAACTTGCGCACGCTCGCCCGCTCGGCGATCGCCTTGTACATGAGGGGCTGCGTGTAACTCGGGTCGTCACCCTCGTTGTGACCGTGACGGCGATAGCACACCATGTCGATGACGACGTCTTTATGGAACGCCTGACGGTAGTCAAACGCCATCTTCGCCACTCGCACACAAGCTTCGGGATCGTCGCCATTCACGTGGAAGATCGGCGCACCGACCGACTTCGCAATGTCGGTGCAATACTGCGATGAACGGGCGTATTCCGGCGAAGTGGTGAAACCGATCTGGTTGTTGATCACGAGATGCACGGTGCCACCGACGCGGTAACCGCTCGTGTCGCTCATTGCGAGACACTCGGCGACCACACCTTGGCCGGCGAATGCCGCATCGCCGTGGATGAGCAGCGGTAGCACGCTGAACGCACCTGGCGGTTCGATCTGGTCTTGCATCGCGCGCACAGTGCCGAGCACGATGGGGTCGACGGTTTCCAAGTGGCTCGGGTTCGAGGCGAGTTCGATCGGCAACAGCGCACCACTGCGCGCCTGGAACTTGCCATTGGCGCCAAGGTGGTACTTCACGTCGCCCGAACCCTGCACGGCGTGCGGGTCGACATGGCCTTCGAATTCGCCGAACAGATGCTCGAGACTCTTGCCCACCACATTGGCAAGCACGTTCAGACGTCCGCGATGCGCCATGCCAATCACCGCACCATCGAGCCCCGTGTCGGCCGCCAGATTGAGGATCATGTCGAGGATTGGAATCGCGGACTCCGCTCCCTCGAGACCGAAACGTTTCGTGCCGACGTACTTGGTGGCGAGGAAGCGCTCGAATGCCTCGGCGGCATTCAAACGTTCGAGGATGACGAGTGGGTCCGGCACGAATTCGTCGACTCCGTGGCCCTCGACGCGTTCTTGCACCCAGCGCTGTTCGTCGGTGTGCTGGATGTGCATGTACTCCACACCAATCGTGCGGCAATACGCATCGCGCAGCACACCGAGCAGCGAGCCGAGCGTTGAGCGCTGTACACCACCGACACCACCGGTGGCAAACTCACGGTCGAGGTCCCAAATCGTGAGACCGTACGTGAGCGGGTCGAGTTCGCGCGGCATGCGCGGAGCCTTCCAACGCAACGGATCGAGATCCGCAATCAAGTGACCGCGCACACGATGCACGCGAATGAGCGTGGCGACCTGCATCTGTTTGTGCGCCTGTAGATCGGCATCATCGAGATCGTTGCTGTCTTGTCGCCACTTCACCGACTCGTACGGCACACCGATGCTGCGGAAGATCCGCCCATAAAACTCGTGCTCGCCGAGCAACAGTTCGTTCAGATATTTGAGGAAGAGGCCGCTCTCGGCACCCTGGATGATGCGGTGGTCGTAGGTGCTCGTGATGGTGACAACCTTCGACACACCGAGTTGCACGAGCGCCCGTTCGTCGCTGCCCTGAAACTCCGCCGGGTAGTCGATCGAACCCACGCCGACAATCACGCCCTGGCCGACCATCAGGCGCGGCACGCTCTGATTCGTGCCGATGGTGCCCGGGTTGGTGAGGCTCACGTTGGCACCCTGGAAGTCGTCGACCGTGAGTTTGTTGGTGCGCACCTTGCGAATGATGTCCTCGTAGGCACGCACGAAACCCATGAAGTCGAGCGTGTCGGCACCCTTCAATACGGGAACGACGAGAGTGCGCTGCCCGTTGCCCTTGTCGACGTCAACAGCGAGACCGATGTTCACGTTGGCGTGACGCTGCAGCTGCGGCTTGCCGTCTGCATCGGCAACGTACACGTTCTTCATGTTCGGCACCGCGTCGACGATTGCCCGCACGACGGCAAAGCCGATGAGGTGCGTGAAACTGACCTTCGATTGTCCGGTGCGCGCGCGATAGCCATTGATGACGCGACGGTTGACCTCGAGCAACTTCGCCGGCATCTGGCGCATACTCGTGGCGGTGGGCACACTGAGGCTGCGATCCATGTTCGCTGCGATCGCCGCACCGACACCACGAATCGGTTCGGGCTCACCCGGTGGTGTCAGCGCGGCCGGTGCCACCGTCTCTGCTTCTTGCGTCGGTGTGATGCTCGCCGGTCGTCGAACGGGGAACGTATCGTCTCGAGTGGCGGCACCATTCGCAGCGACTGCCGCCGACTTCGCCTTCGGCACGGCGCGTGACACGCTCGGCGCACTGCCGGCAACGCCACCGGGCACGTAGTCGGCAAAGAACTCGCGCCACTCCGCGCCGACTGCCGCCGGATTGTCGCGGAACCGCTCGTACATCTCCTCGACGAGCCAAGAATTGGTGCCGAAATCGTCATCCGATGCGCTCGGCGGCGTGCTCGTGGGCGAACTCACGCCTCAAGCGTACTTATCGACATGCCCGCCGAATCGACGACGGGTGAAATGCGGAGTGCCTGGGCTCAGGCGAACATGAACTCCGAGAGCAACCAGAGGAAGAGCCACAGGATGCCGCTCGTGATCATCGCGTTCTTGTGCGACTCGTAAGGCCACAGCAACTTGTTGGTTGCCGCCGTGCCACCGAGTTTTCCGAGAGCGTTCAACTGGAGGATTGCGCCGACGACGACGGCAATGATCGTGTAGTTCACCGCCGATTGAGTCGTCGCGTTGCCGTAAGCCGAGCCATAGAAGTGCGCCGAGCCGACCATGAACCACAGCATCGAGACGGAGAAAATCAGGTTCTGTCGCGAGGCAAGGAGCGCGCGACGACCCGCGGCCGCCGCATTCGGGTCGGCTTGTCCACCACCGAGCACGTTCACTGCGTTGGCCAGCACGACTTTCTGGTTCTTCCAGATGACCATCCACACGTTGGCCGCCATCGTGATTGCATAAATCATGCCGACGGTGATCGCCGCATCATGACCGATGCCGGCGGTGGAAAGTTTGCCGTAGAAGTTGCTCCAGTAATCCGGCTGTCCGGTGATGAGGATGCCGGTGCCGAGCGTGGCGATCGCCGCCCAGCGGAACCACCACAGGGCGCGGCGGGCCAGTTTGTCGAGCGTGAGATTGCGGGCCTTTGCCTCGTCGCCGTACGACGCGAGTGCCGGCACCTGCACGAGGTTGAAGTAGTACAGCAAGCCGATCCATGCGATACCCACCAGCACATGCAGGTAACGCATGAAGAAGTTGAGGAAGTAGTCGCCTGAGAAGAGTTCCATCGAGGGCCTCCGTGTCGTGAAGAGTTGCGAGTAACTAACTTGAATGTCAAGCGACGAACGTCGCTCGCCCATAGAAGGTAGTGGAAACTAGGTTGTACGGCGGTGACTGCCGAATTCATCTACACCTGCTACAAGCTGGGCCGCTTTTATCCGCCCGATCGTCAGGTACTGGCTGATATCTCGCTGTCGTTTTATCCGGGCGCGAAAATCGGCGTGCTCGGCAGCAACGGCAGCGGCAAGTCGAGCCTGCTCAAGATCATGGCGGGCCAGGATGACGGGTACTCCGGTGAAGCGCGCCTCACGCCAGGTTTCAGCGTCGGTCTCCTCGCCCAAGAACCGCAACTCGACGCCGCGAAAGATGTGCTCGGCAACGTGATGGATGGCGTCGCGCCGATTCGCGACCTGCTCGCCGAATACGAGAAGGTCACCGCGATGTGGGGCGAGCCCGATGCAGATTTTGAAAAGGTCGGCGCGCGACAAGCCGAACTCGAGGCCAAGATCGCCGCGGCCGACGCGTGGAGCCTCGAGCGCAACGTGGAGATTGCGATGGACGCGTTGCGCTGTCCGCCGAACGACTCCGACGTCACCAAGTTGTCGGGTGGCGAGCGACGTCGCGTCGCCTTGTGCCGCTTGTTGTTGTCGCGCCCCGACCTGTTGCTGCTCGATGAACCCACCAACCACCTCGACGCCGAGAGTGTCGACTGGCTCGAGCGTTTCTTGCAGGAGTACGGCGGCACCGTGATTGCCATCACCCACGACCGGTACTTCCTCGACAACGTTGCCAAGTGGATTCTCGAACTCGATCGCGGTCGCGGTATCCCGTTCAGCGGCAACTACTCCAGTTGGCTCGAACAAAAACAAGAGCGCCTCGCCCAAGAAGAGAAATCGAACGACGTTCGCCGTCGCACCTTGCAGCGCGAACTGGAGTGGGTGCGCATGGCGCCCAAGGCCCGTCAAGCAAAGGGCAAGGCACGTCTCGCCGCGTACGAGAAGTTGCACGCCGAAGCGCAGGCCGCTGAACGCGGACCCGACAAGTTGGAGATCACGATTCCGGCCGGCAAGCGACTGGGCGACACGGTGATCAAAGTGGAGAACCTCAACAAGGGGTACGGCGATCGTCTGCTGATCGAGAACCTGAGTTTCTCGTTGCCACCGGCCGGGATCGTCGGCATCATTGGTGCCAACGGTGCGGGTAAGACGACGCTGTTTCGCATGCTGACCGGCCAAGAGCAACCCGACTCGGGAACCGTCACGGTCGGCGACACCGTGCAACTCAGTTATGTCGACCAGAGTCGGGACTCGCTCAATGCCGAGAACTCGGTCTACGAAGAAATCACGGGCGGTATCGACACGCTGAAGATCGGTGGGCGCGAGATTCACGGCCGCGCGTACGTCGCGAGTTTCAACTTCAAGGGCAGCGACCAACAAAAGAAGGTTGGTGAACTCTCGGGTGGCGAGCGCAACCGCGTGCACCTCGCCAAACTGTTGAAGAGCGGCGGCAACGTGCTGTTGCTCGACGAACCAACCAACGACCTCGACGTCGACACATTGCGCGCGCTCGAGTCGGCGCTCGAAGCGTTCCCCGGATGCGCGGTGGTGATCAGCCAC
Source organism: Actinomycetota bacterium (assembly GCA_016870295.1). Classification (GTDB taxonomy): domain Bacteria; phylum Actinomycetota; class Acidimicrobiia; order Acidimicrobiales; family Ilumatobacteraceae; genus F1-60-MAGs027. Next base: position 10,235 of record VGBY01000004.1, on the reverse strand, counting down.
GACCGCTGGTTCCTCGACCGCATCGCCACGCACGTGCTCGCGTTTGAAGGCAATAGCCAGGTGCGTTGGTTCGAGGGCAACTTCCAGGACTACGAGGCGTGGCGCCGCAAGGAACTCGGCGTCGACGCCGACCAACCAAAGCGCCTGCGCTACAAGCCGCTCGTTCGCAAATGAGCAACGCCCTCGCCATTCGCGTCATCCGTGTGGTGTGCACGCTGTGCTTCGTCGGTGGCATCGCCGGGATGATCGTCGCCTCACTCGCCGACAACAACATCAATGCCGTGCTCACCGCCGGCATCATCAGTGCGATAGCGGCAATCGTGTTGCTCGCGGTCAGCACCGTCTCTGCACAACGTCGCCTCACAGAATTCGACGACGCTGATGCCGAGATTCTCGAGCACGGCATCCGGAGGCTGACCGACGCTGGTGCCGACGAGCACGCAGTTCGCGAGTTGGTGCGTCGCGCGATCGATCTCGGTCGGCGCACCGAATGAGCGACGCCGAACTCGCCACGCGACTCGCCCGCGAAACCGGCGAGCGACTGCTCGACTTGCGCTCGCGCATGCTGCGTGAGGATGCTTCGCCGTGGTACATGATGGACGCCGGTGATGCGCTCGCCCATCGCTTCATCATCGACACGCTGCATCGCGAGCGACCCGATGATGCGATTCTTTCCGAGGAAGGTGCTGACGATCCGCGGCGCTTGTCGGCGGATCGCGTGTGGATCGTCGACCCGCTCGATGGCACGTCGGAGTTCGGCGAGGGTGATCGCGACGACTGGGCGGTGCACATCGCGCTGTGGGAACGACAGCCAGGTCGACCCGACACGGGTCAACTCACCGCGGCAGCAGTTGGTCTGCCTGGCCTCGGGTTGACACTGGCAACGAATCCACCACCTGCCGCACCGCCGAAGGTCGATCGCGCGCCACTGATGGTCGTGTCACGTTCGCGCACTCCCGCCGTTGCGGCGTTCGTTGCGCGTGAGTTGGGGTACGACGGCGTGCGACTCGGATCAGCCGGCGCCAAGACCATGGCGGTGGTGCTCGGCAATGTCGACATCTATCTGCATGCCGGCGGTCAGTACCAGTGGGATTCCGCGGCACCGATTGCAGTTGCGCGGGCGGCTGGGCTGCACACCAGTCGCATCGATGGCTCCCCGCTCGTCTACAACGAGCGCGACACGTGGCTACCCGACCTGCTCGTCTGCCAGCCGCATCTGGCCGACGACATCCTGCAGGCAGTGCGCAACTTCACAGCCCAATAACTCACTCGGCGCGAGCGTCAGGCATGGTTCATCGGCAGACTGCGAGGGTGGAAAACACCGTCTCCCCGTCGCGCGTTGTCGCGCCGTCGGTGCTCGCACCCTCCGACCGCGAGTGGGCGGCGTTCAGCGCAACACCGCCGTGGGTGCTGCAGAAAGACCAGATTCGTTGGCGCGGCCTCGTCGAAGGAATCCGCGCGCAGGCCCGCACCGAACTTCCGTCGCTCATGACCGCACCACGCGTGCCACCGCTGGCCCGATTGGTCGTAGTGGTCTTGCGACTCGGGCTGGCACTCGGCCCGTGGTGGTGGAAGCGTCGTCGCAACAAGTACGCCTCCCCCGAGGCATCGCGTGCCGACTTGTCGTTGCGCGCGCGCCGGGCCATCGAACGACTCGGCTCGACCTACATCAAGCTCGCCCAAATCATCTCGAGTGGTGAAGGGCTCTTCCCCACCGAACTCGTCGAGGAGTTCAAACGTTGTCGCGACCAGGTGCCGGCCGAGCCGTTCACCGATGTTCGTCGCGTGGTGGAGGAAGATCTCGGCGCGCGCATCGAAGACGTATTTACATCGTTTGAAACCTCGCCGATTGCCGCCGCCTCGATTGCGCAGGTGCACGCCGCGGTGTTGCGCACCGGCGAGTCGGTCGTGGTGAAGGTGCAACGACCGCAGGTTGGCACGCTGGTGCGCAAAGACCTGAAGGTGATGGCATGGCTTGCGCCGTTCTTGGTCGGCCGCATCAAGATTGCCGCACTCGCCAACCCGCCGGCCCTCGTCGAGTTGTTCGCCGAGACGATCGTCGAAGAACTCGACTTCCGCCTCGAGGCGGCGAACATGTTGGATATCGCGAGCATCCTCGCCGACTTGAAACAAGACGGCTACGTCATTCCGCGACCGCACCCAGAACTCGTGACGCGTCGCATCATCGTGATGGAGCGCCTCGAAGGGTTCAAGTTCGACGACGTTGCCGGCATGAAGGATGCTGGCATCGACACCGAGGCGGTGATCCGCACGGGCATGGTGGCGTTCATGGAAGGTGCGTTGCTGTACGGCGTATTCCACGGCGACCTGCACGGTGGCAACCTCTTCGTGATGCGCGACGGTCGCACCGCGCTGCTCGACTTCGGCATCGTCGGACGACTGAGCGGCAACCGACGCATGGCGTTCTTGCGACTGATGCTGTCGGCCACGACCAACGACGTGAAGGGTCAGATCACCGCGTTGCGCGACCTCGGTGCGTTGCCGATGGATACCGACATCGACGCCGTGATCAAGGATTTGCGCCTCGACCAACCGACCATCGATCCCACGACGCTCTCAGGCGAGGAACTCGTCAAAGAAGTGCAGCGCATCGTGAAGGCGATGCTCGCCTACGGCGCGCGGATGCCCAAAGAGTTGATGCTCTACGTAAAGAACATGGTGTTTCTCGACGGTGCCATCGCCCGACTCGCACCCGATCTCGACCTGCTCGGTGAAATTGCGCAGATCTCGATGCTGTTCGCCCAGCGCCACGGCGAGCGACTCGGGCGTGAACTCGGCATCGACCATACGCAAGTGGAGATCAACCTCGACAGCGTGAAGGCCGGGCTCGGGGTCGGCAACGACGTGAATCACATGACGTATCGCGACCTGCAGAAACGGCGCGAACTCATCCAGAAGCGCATGCGCGACCACGTCGGCCGCTAACGCCCTCGCCCGTCGCTTTCGCTCACCGACCGCGACTTTGCCAGACTTGGCGAAATGCGTCTCGTCGTGGCCCGTTGCACGGTGCACTACATCGGGCGCCTTGAAGCGTCGCTACCGGAGGCGGTGCGGCTGATCATGGTGAAGGCGGACGGCTGCGTTGCGATTCACGCTGACGGTGGGGCGTACAAGCCGCTCAACTGGATGAACGCCCCGAACGAAGTGAAGGAATTCCCGGATCGGTGGGAGATCACCAACCCGAAGGGCGAGAAGCTCACGGTCATGTTGCACGAAGTGCTGAGCGACTCATCGCACGATCTCGGTGACGACCCTGGACTATCGAAAGATGGTGTCGAGGCACATCTGCAGGAACTACTTGCCGCTGATCCGACCGTGATCGAGGACGGTCTCGTGCTGATCTCGCGCGAGTATCCCACCGCAATCGGGCCGGTCGACTTGCTGTGCCGCGCGAGCGACGGCACCACGGTGGCAATCGAGGTCAAACGCCGCGGCGAAATCGACGGGGTCGAACAACTCGGCCGTTATCTCGAGTACTTGCGCGCCGACTCGTCACTTGGGGTCTTGCGCGGCGTGTTCGTCGCGCAGTCGATCAAGCCACAAGCGCGAACGCTCGCCGAAACGCGCGGGCTCGCCTGGAAAGAAGTCGACTACGACGAGTTGCGTGGCAAGCGCATCGACGAACTGAGGCTGTTCTGAGCGCCGTTCGTGACTTCCGCTCGGCGGACTTTGACGAAGTGCTGCGGATGAACAACGAGAACGACCCGGCAGTGTCGTGGCTTGAGCGCGACGAACTCGAATCCGACCTCGCCGTCGCCAAGCATGCGCTCGTCGTCGGTGACGATGAAGTGAAGGGTTTCTGTGTCACGTTCGAGAGCGGCATCGAGCGCGATCTCGGTGTCAACTACCGGTGGTTTACCGAGCGCTACCCCGACTTCGTGTACCTCGATCGCGTGGTCATTGATTCGCCGTACCGCTCGCAGCGGCTCGGGGAGGCGCTCTACGGCGAGGTCGGGCGGCGCATCATCGCGGAAGGCAAGACGTCGCTCTTTACCTGCGAGGTGAACCTTCGTCCGCGCAACGATGGCTCACTGCGCTTCCACGCGCGACTCGGCTTCGAGCAGGTCGGCGAGCAAGAGTCGAAGCCCGGCCTCGTCGTCGCGATGCTCGCCAAACGACTGCGTTGACGCGGACGACGCTGCAGACGCAGATCACGCCACGGTCGGCGTGCGTTGCGACTACTTCTTCTGTGGTTGCGGCCAGCTGCCGGGGCGGCCGTCCATGCCCGAGTTGGCACGGGCCTTGCCGAGCAACTCTTCGACGATCGGGCCCAGTCGAGTCGGGTCGTCAACCGGTGAGTGCGACGGACCACGCACCCAACCCTCGGCGATGGCGAACGTGCGCCCACTCGCTTCGAACACGCGACCAGTGACAGCCTTACTCTCCGCCGATGCAAGCCACGTGACGATCGGCGCAATCCAACGCGGCGACTGCGCCTCGCGCTCCTCGTCGGTTGGTGGAGTCGGCTGCAGGTTCTCCGTCATGCGCGTGAGCGCGACGGGCGCGACTGCGTTGACGGTGACGCCGTAACGCGCAAGTTCGAGTGCGGTGATCACGGTGAACGCCGCGATTCCGGCCTTCGCCGCGCCGTAGTTTGCCTGACCGACGTTGCCGTACAAGCCCGAGACAGAAGTCGTGTTGATGATGCGACCATCAACCGGTTTGCCGGCCTTCGATTGATCACGCCAGTATGCGGCGGCGAAGTGTGCCGGCGCGAACGTGCCCTTCAGATGCACCTTGATGACGGCGTCCCACTCCGCTTCGCTCATGTTCGCCATCATGCGGTCACGCAGAATGCCGGCGTTGTTCACCACACCGTGCAGATCGCCGAATGTGTCGACGGCGGCCTTGATCAACCGTTCCGCACCCTCGAACGACGAGATGTCATCGCCGTTGGCGATGGCCCTGCCGCCGAGTGCCTCGATCTCCTTCACGACTTGATTCGCGGGCGATGCATCGCCGCCGCTGCCATCGACACCAGCCCCGAGATCGTTCACCACCACATGTGCACCATGACGCGCCAAACTGAGCGCATGCTCGCGACCGATCCCACGTCCCGAACCCGTGACGACCACCACTCGCCCTTCACACAACTTGGCCATGACCGTGACTCCTTCCCGACGCTTTCGTCGGACATTTGACGCGCACGCAATCTAGCCTTTGCGCGCGTGACCAGTCGCAGCGATGTGCTCGTGGTGGGTGCCGGACCAGCCGGAATCGCCGCGGCACTGACGGCGCAGCGAGCGGGTCTCGGTGTGCGCGTGATCGACAAGGCCACGTTCCCGCGCGACAAATGTTGTGGCGACGGGTTGACGACGGGTGCCCTGCGCCTGCTCGACCAACTTGGGTTGCGACCCGAGACCGTCGCCAGTTGGAAGACATGTCGCGATGTCACGCTGCGCTCACCGTCGGGGCGAGTGGTGAATCTGCAGCTACCAGAAGACGGACAATTCGCGGCGATCGCCACGCGACTGGATCTCGATGCGGCACTCGTTGCCCATGCTCGCGCCGAAGGAGTCGAGATTCGCGAAGGTGTCGCATTCACGAAGATCGAGCAGCCGCGTGATGCGCGCCGGCACAACGACGACGCTGACCATCGCGTCTCCACGTCGGAGGGCGACTTCACCGCACGTGTCGTGGTCGCCGCCGACGGGATGTGGTCGCCGATTCGCAAAGCGCTGCAACCCGACCGCTCGCCGTACCTCGGCGAGTGGCACGCATTGCGCCAGTACGCCACGAATGTCACCGGGTCAGCGAGTGAACGACTCTTCGTATGGTTCGAGCCGGAACTGTTACCCGGTTACGCCTGGTCATTCCCACTAACTGACGGGCGAGCCAACTTGGGTTTCGGCATTCTGCGCGGTTCCTCACAGAAAGTCGGTGACATGAAGCAACTGTGGAGCGACGTGCTCGCGCGCGATCATGTGCGCGCCGCACTCGGCGACGGTGCCGTGATCGACGACAAAGTGAGTGCCTGGCCAATCCCCGCACGTGTCACATCGGCAACGCTCAACATCGGCAGCGTGCTCTTCGTCGGCGATGCGGCGTGCGCCACCGACGTGCTGACCGGCGAGGGCATTGGTCAGGCACTGTTGTCGGGCATGCTCGCCGGCGACGCAGCAACACAGGCGAACCCTGGTCGCACGTACGAGAGGGCGATGCGGCGTGAGTTCTTCGCCGACCATCGCCTCTCAAATGTGCTCGGGCGCGTGCTGGGCAACGAAACTCTGGCGCGCGGCGCGTTGCGCATCATCGACAACGGCGAGTGGCGCAAGGATAAGTTCGTGCGCTGGATGTTCGAGGACGAACCACGGGCGAGCGCCTTCACGCCGCGGCGATGGCATCGCGGCTTCCTCTCGTCGCGCGGTGCCTACGCGAAGTAATCTCGCCTGCATGCGCACACGACTGACGGAGATGTTCGGTATCGAGTTTCCGGTGATGCTCGCCGGCATGGGTGGTGTGTCGTACCACGAACTCGTCGCCGCCGTCAGTGAGGCGGGCGGAATCGGCACGCTCGGTGCCTCTACGATGCGCGAACACGAACTCCCCGAAGAAATGCGCCTCGTACGCGAACGCACTCAGAAGCCGTTCGGCGTCGACCTACTGACTGCACTCCCCGACCAAGTCGACAAAGGCATACGAACCGTGATCGATGGCGGTGCGTCGATCTTCGTCGCTGGTCTCGGGGTCCCGCGCGAGGTGATCGACCTGCTGCACAAGAACAATGTTCTCGTCGGCTCGATGTGCGGCAAGGTAAAGCATGCCGTCGCCGCGGTCGCGAGCGGATGCGACTTCGTCGTCGCCCAAGGAACCGAAGCCGGTGGCCACACCGGCACCGTCGCCACGATGGCACTCGTGCCGCAAGTGGTCGATGCCGTCGGCGAGCAGGTTCCGGTCGTCGCCGCCGGGGGTTTGTACGACGGTCGTGGGCTCGCCGCCGCTCTTGCACTCGGTGCCGACGGAGTGTGGATCGGCACCCGCTTCATCGCCACACCCGAGGCACGTGCCGTGAACGGCTACAAGGACATGTTGCTTGCCACCAGCGAAGACGGCACCACCATCTCGCGCGCCTACACCGGCAAGACCTGTCGCGTCGTTGCCAACGAATGGACTCGCCACTACGAAAAGAACCCCGCCGACCTGAAGCCGTTCCCACAACAGGCGATTGCGTCGATGCAAGCAGGCGTAAATCACCTCGGTTATCCGACCGGCACCGAAGTTGACGCCGCGCGTGAGTTCTACCCCGCTGGTCAGGGCGTCGGTGCGATCAACGAACTCGTGCCGGCGGCGGAACTCGTTCGCCGCATCGTGCACGAAGCAGAGACGGTGCTCTCGCGCATCGGCAAACTGCCCGCTCGCTGATCGCGAACGACATCGCTGATGGCCAACGTTCTGCGCACCAACCGCGACTTGCGTCTGCTCTTCATCGCCCAGAACTTGTCGTTCATGGGTGATTGGTTCACCTTCGTCGCCCTCGCCGGATTGGTGCAAGACGTCACCGATTCAGCTCTGCTCGTGTCGTTGCTCCTCGTCGCATTCTCGTTGCCGTCGTTCCTCGCCTCGCCGATTGGTGGTCCTGTCGCCGACCGCTACGACCGCCGCACAGTGCTGATGATCGTCTCGGTGGCGCAAGCGGTGGCGGCCTGCGGATTTCTCTTCATCGGCGACTCGCGCATCTGGTTGGCGTTCATAGCCCAAGGCCTCATCGCGGCATTCGCGGCATTCGTGCGTCCGGCAGTCGAGGCCGCCGTGCCGAATCTGGCGCGGTCACCCGAAGAATTGCGCAGTGCAAACGCGCTGTTCGGTTCGAGTTGGGGAATCATGCTCGCCGTCGGCGCCGGCGTGGGCGGCGTTTTCGCTCAGGTGTTCGGGCGACAGGCTGCATTCATCGCCGATATTGCAACCTTCGTCGTCGCTGCGGCATTGATCGCCATGGTGCGGCGCCCGATGCAAGAAGACCGTGGGTCCCAGCGCGCGCCGGTGCGGCCAATCGCCGACATGCGTGAGGCGATTCAACTCGCGCGCCGCGACACGATGATCATGGCGCTGCTTGCTTCGAAGATGACCTTCGCGATAGGTGCTGGCGTGGTCAGTCAGCTCGCGGTGTATGCGGCCGACGCATTCTCGTCGGGCGACGCCGGGCGCGGGTTCCTGCTTGGTGCGCGTGGAGTCGGCTCGGGCATCGGGCCGTTGATCGGTGCGCGATTCGCCAAAGGCGACCTCCGTCGCGTGTTGCTGGTGTGCGGCGTATCGGGGATGATCTTTTCCGTCGGATATCTCGCGGCATCGGCCGCACCGCTGTTGATCGTTGCCTGTGCATGCGTCATGTTCGCGCACCTCGGCGGTGGCGCCCAGTGGACACTCTCCACCTACGGTCTGCAAGTTCGTGCGCCCGATGAGATGCGTGGTCGCGTGCTCGCGGGCGACTTCGCGCTCATCACGCTTACCCTCGCGGTCAGCAGCGTTGCGGCGGGGCTCGTCTCTGAACAGATTGGTGCGCGCGGCACCGTGGCCGTTTTTGGTGCAATCGCTGCAGCGTGCTCGCTCGTGTACCTCTTGCTCACGTCAAAACTGCGCACGGGTGCATCGGCATTGCCGCCCACGTGACGGTGCTTACGGCTTGACGCTGCCGTCAACGCCGTGAGTGCTCAGCCGTCAATCAACTCGCGCAACGTGCCAAGTTGACCCGTTGCATCCTTGCCGACCGGGCTCACCGACAACATCGTCACACCCGCAGCACGAAACGCGGCGACGCGCTCCCGTACATAACCGGCCGGGCCGACCAGGTTGGTGAGTTCCAGCATCTCGCGCGGCACGGCACGCGCCGCTTCTTCTTTCTTGCCCGAGAGATAGAGGTCTTGAATCTCCGCGGCCTCGGCTTCGTAGCCGTACTCGCGACAGATGTCGTTGTAGAAGTTCTTGCCCCGAGCACCCATACCGCCCACGTACAACGCCACGTTCGGTCGCGCGAAGTCGAGCACCTTGTCTTTGGCGTCGCCAACGAGTTTTTCGTCGATGGCCAGCAAACCGCCGGCCGAAATCTCCAGCGGCTTCATCGACGGCGATCGCTTCGCCGCACCTTTCTTCAACGCCTTCCCCCACACCTTTTCGAACTTGTCGGGCACGAAGAACACCGGTAGCCAACCGTCGGCGAGTTCGGCCGTTGCCTCAACGCTGAGACCCTTCAGCGATGCCCACCAGACGGGGATGTCGGCGCGCACCGGATGATTGATCAACTTGAGCGGCTTGCCGAGCCCCGTGCCCTGCCCCGCCGGCAACGGCACCTGCACTGTCTGGCCTTGGTACGACAGCGCCTTCTCACGCTTCCACACTTCGCGGCACACCTCGATGTATTCCTTGATGCGCTGCATCGGCTTTTCGTACGGCAGACCGTGGAAACCTTCCACCACCTGCGGGCCGGATGCACCGAGACCGAGAATGAACCGTCCGTTCGACACATAGTCACAGCCCGCGGCTGTCATCGCCGTGAGCGCCGCGGTGCGCGAGTACACGTTGATGATGCCGGTGCCGATCTCGACGCGCTCGGTGATCGCGGCAAGATATCCGACCTGCGAGATCGCATCAAAGCTGTACGCCTCGGGTATCCACACCACGTCGAGCCCGGCCTTCTCCAGTTCCGCGACACGACGCGCCCCCTCAACGAATCCACCGGCGTAGCTCATCATCATGCTGATTTTCATGGTGATGAGAACCTAGCGAACGCGGCTCAGTTGACTTGGCGGGTGCGGCCTTCCCAATACGGCGCGCGCAGATCCTTCTTCAAGATCTTGCCGCTCGGGTTGCGTGGCAGCGCATCGGCCCACACCACCTTTTTGGGTGTCTTGAAGCCGGCCAACTGCGTGCGACCGAAGGCAACGATGTCGTCCTCGGTGACCTGCGCGTTCGGCTTGCGCACGACGATTGCCAACGGCACTTCACCCCAACGATCGTCGGGAATACCGATGACGGCGACGTCGGCGACTGATTCGTGCTTCATCAACGCATTCTCCACCTCGGCTGGGTACACGTTCTCACCGCCGGACACGATCATGTCTTTCATGCGGTCGTGAATGTAGACGTAGCCGTCCTTGTCGGTGTACGCCGCGTCGCCGGTGTAGAACCAACCGTTGCGAATCGACTTGGCAGTCTCCTCCGGCATGTTCCAGTAGCCCTTCATCACCTGCTTGGAGCGAATGATGATTTCGCCGACCTCA
>VGBY01000003.1 GCA_016870295.1 Actinomycetota bacterium | reverse complement strand
GACGAGGCTTCGATCATCGCGGCTCTCTTGCACGATGCCGTCGAAGACACGGAGTTGACGCTCGCCGACATCAGTCAGGCGTTCGGCGACGAGGTCGCTGGCATCGTCGACGGCGTTACGAAGCTCGATCGTCTGCAGTTTGACTCGCTCGAGGCGCAGCAAGCTGCGACGATGCGCAAGATGCTCGTGGCGATGGCCCGCGATTTGCGAGTACTGATCATCAAGCTGGCCGACCGACTGCACAACATGCGCACGCTCGCCTCGAGCCCGCTCGAGAAACAACAGCGCGTGGCGCAAGAGACGCTCGACATCTATGCACCGCTTGCCCACCGACTCGGCATGCAGGAGATCAAGCAGCAACTCGAAGATCTCTCGTTCGCCGCTCTTTATCCGAAGCGCTACGCAGAGGTCGAGCATCTCGTATCGACGCGTGCCCCGGAGCGCAACGTGTATCTCGCCCGCGTGCTGGGGCAGGTGGAAAAGATGCTGGGTGGCGTGAAGATCAAAGCCGAACTCACCTCGCGTGGCAAGCACTTGTGGAGCATCTACGAAAAGATGGTGCAGAAGGGTCGCGAATTCGACGACATCTTCGACCTGATGGCGATTCGTATCGTGGTCGACAACGTGCGCGACTGCTACGCGGCGCTTGGCGTGATCCACGGTCATTGGAAACCGGTCGTCGGTCGTTTCAAGGATTACATCGCGATGCCGAAGTTCAACTTGTATCAGTCGCTGCACACCACGGTGATCGGGCCGGACGGCAAGACCATCGAGGTGCAGATTCGCACGCGTGACATGCATCAACGCGCCGAGTGGGGGGTCGCTTCGCACTGGGCGTACAAGGATGCACCGAGCGCGCAAGAAGTCGAGTGGCTGAACCGCATCATCGACTGGCAGGGCGAAGTTTCGGACCCGCGCCAGTTCTTGGAGGGCTTGAAGACCGACCTCGAGCAGGACGAGCTCTTCGTGTTCACCCCGAAGGGTCGCGTGGTGTCGCTGCCGCTCAAGTCAACGCCGGTCGACTTCGCGTATGCGGTGCACACCGAGGTGGGGCACTCATGTGTCGGCGCACGTGTGAACGGGCGACTCGTTGCGCTCGATTATCAACTGGCCTCTGGCGACACGTGCGAAGTGCTCACGTCGAAGGCCGAAGGTACCGGCCCGTCGCAGGGCTGGTTGGAGTTCGTTGCATCGACGAAGGCGAAGAACAAGATCAAACAGTGGTGGACGCGCGAACAACTGGAAGACATGGTCGACGAGGGACACGATGAATTCGTCGAAGAACTGCGCCGGGCCGGATTGTCGATGAGGCGCGTCGAGGCATCACCCGAGCTGGCAAAGGAACTCTCATCGCTCGGCTACGCCGACCTGAACGGGTTGCTGGCGGCAATCGGACAGAAGAAGATCGTGGCGCGCCCGCTCGTCGGCCGACTCGTCGAGGCCCTGCGCTCGCCAGATGCGTCGGATGAAGTGCCCGTGCTGCCGACGATGCGTGCCCGCAGCAACCAAACACGGTCGAAGAACTCCGTCTTCGTGGAGGGCCTCGATGACGTTCTCGTGCGGTTGTCGAAATGTTGCACGCCGGTGCCAGGCGACGAGATCATGGGTTTCATCACCCGCGGCCGCGGAGTCACGGTGCACCGCGTCGACTGCGCGAATGCGATGGCGCTCACCAGCGACCAAGGGCAACGCGTCATCGACGTTGAATGGGCCAACATCGACTCGGCGGACACCTTCGTCGCTGCGGTCGAGGTCGTCGCGCTCGACCGCACGCGTCTGTTGCGCGATGTTGCGAATGCACTGTCGGATCAACGAGTCAACATCGTTTCGTGCACCACGCACACCGGCAGCGATCGTGTGGCGCGAATGCGCTTTGAATTCGAGTTCTCCGACCCCGGACACTTGCAGTCGATGCTGACGGTGATCAAGAACATCGACGGTGTCTACGACGTGTACCGATTGATGCCCGGCAAAGCCGATTCGGCAGCCGTCAGCGACGACGACATCGCCAGCACGCACCCATCGGCGAATTAGCCTTCGTTCGTGCCGAAGTTCGCCACCAGCCCAGGCACACGCGACATCCTCGCCCCCGACTCGGCACGGTGGCGGCATTTTCAGCAGGTCTTTGCCGATGTGGTCGAACCTGCCGGCTACGCGCACATCATCCCGCCGATGTTCGAGGACCTCGGCGTCTTTTTGCGTGTTGGTGAAACGACGGAGATCGTCACGAAAGAGATGTACGACTTCGAGGACAAGGGCGGTCGCCGGATCGCATTGCGACCCGAACAGACGGCCAGCGTCTGCCGGGCGTTCGTCGAACATCGGCCGGTCACGCCGTGGAAGGTGTGGTACGGCGGACCGAACTTTCGCTACGAAAAACCACAGCAGGGTCGCTATCGACAGTTCGACCAGGTAGGCATCGAGGCGCTCGGGCCTGATGATCCGCAACTTGATGCCGAAGTCATTGCACTGGCGATGCAGTTCTATGCGCAACTCGGGCTGCGGCAGGTGCGACTGTCGATCAACTCACTGGGCGACTCGGGTGATCGTGATCGCTATGCGACGGCCCTCCGGGCCCACTTTTCTGCACATCTCGATGCGTTGTCGGCGGAGAGCCGCGCGACGCTCGAGCGCAACCCGCTGCGCGTGCTCGATTCGAAGCGGTCCGAGGATGCCGCCGTCATCGCCGCCGCACCAAAGATGGCCGATCACCTGAGTGCGGATGCCGCAACACACTTTGCGCATGTGCAGGCAGCACTGCGGTCAGCCTCCATTCAGTTCGTCGTGGATGACCGACTCGTGCGCGGACTCGACTACTACCGGCGCACCACGTTTGAGTTCGTCTCGACGGCGCTCTCCGCCGCGCACACCGCAATCGGCGGCGGCGGCCGCTACGACGGCCTCGTTGCCGACCTCGGCGGCCCCGAGACGCCCGGCATCGGCTTTGCGCTCGGACTCGACCGCACACTCCTGGCATGTGACGCCGAGGGCGTCTTCGCGGCGCCGGCATCGCGAGTCGACGTCTTCGTCGTCGATGTCACGGGCGGGGCGGAGGCGACCAGCATCTGTTCGGCATTGCGGGCGGCAGGAGTTGGTGCCGATCGGGCGTATGAAGGCAAGAGCATGAAGTCGCAGATGAAGGCCGCCGATCGATCGGGTGCGCGGATTGCCATCATCATCGGTGACGACGAACGCACCACGAATACCGCGATCATCCGTACGATGGATGACGGTTCGCAGCAATCGGCGCAGCGCGACAATCTCGTCGCAAGCGTGCGCCAAGCGCTCGGCCGCTAGCACCCCATGTCGACTTCCACCACACTGCGTACCCACACCTGCGGCGAACTGACCGCAGCCAATATCGGCAGCACGGTGCGCCTCGCCGGCTGGGTTGCCCGGCGCCGCGAACACGGCGAGAAGTTGGCGTTTCTCGACCTACGCGATTATTCGGGCGTTATGCAGTGCGTGATCGACGATGGAACCGACGCTCGCAGCGAGTGGGTCGTGCAGATTGAAGGCACGGTCACCGCGCGACCCGCCGGCACCGTCAACGCCAACCTGCCGACCGGAGAAGTGGAGCTCACCAACTGCACGCTCACCGTGCTGAACGCTGCTGAGCCCCCGCCGTTTCCCATCGACCAGCGCGCCGACGAAGTCGACGAGAACATCCGTCTCAAGTATCGCTATCTCGACATTCGTCGCGAGCGAATGCAGCGCAACCTTCGACTGCGCGCGGGCGTGAACGCCGCAATTCGCTCGGCAATGGACGAACAGGGTTTCGTCGAGGTCGAGACGCCGTTGCTGATGCCGTCGACGCCGGAAGGTGCCCGCGAGTTTCTCGTACCGTCGCGCAAGGAGCCGGGTTCGTTTTACGCGCTGCCGCAGTCGCCGCAACTGTGGAAGCAATTGCTGATGGTCGCCGGACTCGACCGCTACTACCAAATCGCACGCTGTTTGCGCGATGAAGACCTGCGCGCCGACCGCCAGTACGAATTTACGCAACTCGATGCGGAGATGAGTTTTGTCGCCAAGGATGACGTGCTCGAAGCCATCTCACGAGCCGTGGTGGCTGCAGCGAAGTCGGCGACTGGTGACGCGCCGCCACCGATCGAGCGCATCACCTGGCACGACGCGATGAATCGTTTCGGCACCGACAAACCCGACCTGCGGTTCGGGCTGGAGTTGGTCGAACTCACCACGGTGTTCTCGGGCACCGGCTTCAAAGCGTTCGCGACGGCCGCGTCGATCAAGGGTTTGCGCGTCGACGCAGCGTCGTATCCCGAGGCCGCTGCGATGGGTCGCAACAAGCTCGACCAACTCACCGACCGCGCCAAGCAACTGGGGGCCAAGGGGCTCGTATGGATGAAGGTCGGCGATGCGGGTGCACTCGACTCGCCGGTCGCCAAGTTTCTCTCCGACACGGAGAAGTCCGCGCTCGTTGCAGCGCTCGGAGCAACCACCGGCGACCTCCTGTTGCTCGTCGCCGATGAGTGGAGCACCACGTGCACGGTGCTCGGACAACTGCGTAACGACATCGCCCGCCCGCCGGTGCACGAAGGGCCGTACCGATACGTGTGGGTCGTTGACTTCCCGTTGTTCGTCGGCGTGAATCCGACGACAAAGAAGCCGCAGCCTGGTCACCATCCGTTCTGTCACCCGCACCCCGAAGACCTTGCCAAGTTGGAGACCGACCCACTCAATGTGCGCGCACTCGCGTACGACCTCGTGCTCAACGGCTGGGAACTCGGCTCGGGATCGATACGTATCCACGAACCCGAATTGCAGCGCCGCGTCTTTCAACTGCTCGGCATTGATGACGAGACCGCCGACCGAAAGTTCGGCTTCTTCTTGCAGCCGTTCAAGTACGGCGCACCACCGCATGGCGGGTTTGCCTTCGGTGTCGACCGCCTCGTTGCGATTCTGGCCGGCGAGGAGAACATCCGCGAAGTGATCGCCTTCCCGAAAACGCAGTCGGGGCTCGACCCGATGACCAACGCGCCGGGCCCCGTCGAAGCGACGCAGCTCGGCGAACTCGGTCTACGCACGCTGCCCAAGCCCGCGAACTGACCTATCGTCGGGTGGCGCAACGAATGCGACACCATGGCTGAACCAAGCGAAGATCTCTTCACGCAGTCGGCACTGCGCACGCTGCGCGAGCAGGCACCGCTCGCGGCCCGACTGCGCCCGCGTTCGATCGACGACATCGTCGGTCAGCAGCATCTGCTTGGGCCGAACGGGCCGTTGCGCCGTCTGATCGAATCCGACCGATTGTCGTCGATCATCTTGTGGGGTCCGCCCGGCACCGGGAAGACGACCGTCGCGGAGGTCATCGCAGTCGTGACGCAGCGCGAGTTCGTGCGACTGTCGGCGGTCACATCCGGGGTCAAAGACGTGCGCGAGGTGATCGACGCAGCGCAACGTCGGCTCGGCGAGCAACAGCGTCGCACCATCGTGTTCGTTGACGAGATCCACCGTTTCAATGCCGCACAACAAGACTCGCTGCTCCCAGCCGTCGAGGCCGGTCTCATCACGTTGATCGGCGCCACGACGGAAAACCCGTTCTTTGAGGTGAACGCGCCGCTACGCAGTCGCTCCACGTTGTTGCGTCTCGAGCCGCTCACCAACGAAGACGTCGGCAGACTGCTCGATCGCGGTGCGCACGTCGAACACGCCCTTCTCGACGACGCCGCACGCGCACTTATCATCGAGCGCAGCGGGGGAGACGGTCGTCAGGCGCTGACCTCGTTGGAGGTCGCCATCGCACTCGCGCCGGAAAAGAAGGTGTCGCTCGCGCATGCCGAGGCGGCGTTGTCGACGAGCGCCCTGCGCTACGGCCGCAACGACCACTACGACGTGGTCTCGGCCCTGATCAAGAGCATGCGGGCATCCGATGAGAAGTCCGCACTGTTCTGGCTGGCACGGATGCTCGAAGCGGGCGACGATCCACGGTTCATCGCCCGTCGTCTGATCATCTTCGCCAGCGAAGACGTGGGGCTCGCCGACAATTCGGCACTCGCGGTGGCCGTTGCTGCGGCTCACGCCGTCGAATCCGTCGGGATGCCCGAAGCCCGATACAACCTGGCGCATGCCGTGATGCATCTCGCGGGCGCGGCAAAGAGCCGAGCCGTCACCGATGCGATAGGGGCGGCGCGCGATTCGTTGCTCGGTGGTGCGTCGATCGAAGTGCCGGAACATTTGCGTGACACGAACTCTCCGCACGGCTCCGTGATTCCGCCCCGACGGTACGATTGAACAGGTCATGTTTCGCCGACTCTTTTGGTTCGTTCTCGGTGCTCTCGCAGCACTCTTCGGTTACGGATGGTTGCGCCGTCAGGCCGACCAACTCGCCACCAAGGAGTCGGTCGACCAGTTCATTGACGGTCTCGTCGACCGCGTGACCGCCGTGAAAGAGAAAGTCTCCGACACGGTGGGCGGCGCGACGAGCGGCAAACGCGACTCGGCGAGCGACGACCTCTTCGAGTAGCGCGATGGGCCGCGCCACCATCCAGACGGCCGACGACCTCCGCCGCGCCTTCGTCGGTTTCTTCGCCGACCGTCAGCACACCGTCGTTCCGTCGGCGAGCCTCATTCCCTTCGATCCGACGATCATGTTCACGGTCGCGGGTATGGTGCCGTTCAAGCCGTACTTCGTCGGCGAAGAGACCGCGCCGTACGACAGGGCAGTGAGCGTGCAGAAGTGCGTGCGGGCGGGTGGCAAGCACAACGATCTGGACGACGTCGGCCGCACCAAGCGCCACCTCGTGTTCTTCGAGATGCTCGGCAACTTCAGCTTCGGCGACTACTTCAAGGAGAAGGCCATTCCGTGGGGTTGGGAACTTGCCACTGAAGTGTTTGGCTTCGACGGCGATCGGCTGTGGATCACCGTGCACGAGAGCGACGACGAAGCCGAGCAGATCTGGCACGACGTGGTCGGTGTGCCGATGAATCGCATCCAGCGTCTCGGCGACAAGGACAACTTCTGGCAGATGGGGGACGTCGGACCGTGCGGCCCGTGCTCGGAGATTCACATCGACCGCGGCAGCGCGTTCGGACCGGATGGTGGGCCGCTGAACGATCCGGCAGGCGATCGGTTCCTTGAGTTTTGGAACCTCGTCTTCATGCAGTACAACCAAGGCAAGGACGGTTCACGCACGCGATTGCCGCGCCCGTCGATCGACACCGGTGCGGGCTTCGAGCGCATTCTCACGTTGGTGCAGGGCGTCGACTCGATCTGGGAGACCGACTTGTTGTCGCCGCTCATCGACACCGGTCGCAGCCTGACCGGGGCCGAGTATCGCGTCGGCGACTACGGGCACAGACCGAGCTTCAGTTTGCGCGTGCTTGCGGAGCATGCACGCTCGTCGATGATGATGATCAACGACGGCGTCTTCCCGTCGAACGAAGGTCGCGGGTACGTGTTGCGACGCATCATCCGTCGTGCGGTGCGACATGCGTACCTGCTCGGCTGCGAGAAACTCGTCATGCCGTCGCTCGTCGAGACATCGTTGTCGATCATGAAGGGTGCGTACCCCGAACTCGCCACAAACAGCGATTTCATTCTCGGGGTCATCACGCGCGAAGAGGAGAAGTTTCGCGCGACTCTGCGCAACGGCTTGTCGATTCTCGAGAGCGAGATGGCCGAGTCGTCGAAGACGATCAGTGGCACCGCCGCCTTCACCCTGCACGACACGTACGGCTTCCCACTCGAGTTGACGGAGGAGATCGCCGGCGAGCGTGGTGTCGGCATCGACACCGAGGGTTTCGAGCGCGAGATGGATCAGCAGCGTGAGCGAGCCAAGAGCGCTCGCAAGAACGAAGCCACCGATCCGCAGCGCGTCGCGGCGTACAAGGCACTCGTCGACAAACACGGTGCCACGAACTTCGTCGGCTACGAACGCGACAGCGCCGACGCCACCGTGCTCGCCGTGCTCGGGCCGTACGACCATGAGGACGGCTCGAGTGTGCACGAGATGTTCCTCGATGCGACACCGTTTTATGCCGAGAGTGGTGGCCAGGTAGGTGATACCGGCGTGATCGTGTCGACGGCCACCAAGGATGGTCAGGCGTCGGCTGCCGCGCAAGTCATCGACACCACGTTCGCCGCCCCGGGACTTCGTCGTCACCTCGTGCGTATCACGCGCGGATCATTTGCGCCCGGTGCCAAGGTGACCGCCAGCATCGATTCGGTCGCGCGGGCATCCACGCGACGCAACCACACCGCAACACACGTTCTGCATTGGGCGTTGCGCGAAGTGCTGGGCGAACACGTGAAGCAGGCGGGTTCGCTCGTCGCACCGGATCGTTTGCGCTTCGACTTCAGCCATTACGACGCGGTGACCCCGGCGGAGATTCGCCGCATCGAACAGATGGCGAATGCAGAAGTGCTCGCCAACAGTCGTGTCACGGCCACGGAGATGTCGAAGCAGTCGGCGACCGACAAAGGGGCCATCGCGTTCTTCGGCGACAAGTACGGCGACACCGTGCGCGTACTCGCAGCCGGGCACTCGCTGGAACTGTGCGGTGGTACGCATGTCTCTGCGACCGGCGACATCGGGCCGATCAAGATCGTGAGCGAGGGTTCGATTGGTTCCAACCTGCGCCGCGTGGAGGCGCTCACCGGCGAACATGCCGTGCGCTACATGCTGGACGTAACGGCGACGCTAGAGAGTGCGGCGGAAGTGCTCGGTACCAAACCCGACGACATCGTGGCTGCCGCCCAACGCGCAATCGACCAATCCAAGGCGCTCGCCGATGAGGTGAAGAAGTTGCGTCAGGCGCAACTCGGACTGCAGGCCGGCGACTTAGCGGCGCGCGCCAAGAGTGGCGCACTCGTCACCCGGGTTGATGGTCTCGCGCCCTCCGATTTGCGCGATCTGGCGATTGCGATTCGTGCCAAGCAGGGCATCGAAGCGGTGGTGCTCGGTGGAGTTTCGGATTCGGGTGGTGTCGCGCTGGTGGCGGCGGTGACACCAGCGAGTGGCATCAAGGCTGGCGAGTTGATCAAGGATGCCGCGAGGCAAGTGGGCGGTGGCGGCGGCGGCAAGGGCGACATCGCCACGGCGGGCGGGAAGAATGCCGCAGCACTCGACGACGCACTCGTCACCGCGACGCAAGCGGTCGAGGCCGCACGTCGCGCGAAGTGATGCGCTGTCTCGGTCTCGACCTCGGCTCCAAACGCATCGGCGTGGCCCTGTGCGACCCCGACGAGCGCGTAGCCACCCCGCTCACGGTGGTGCAGCGCGGCAAGTCGCGTAACGATGATCACGCGAAGATCGCCTCGCTCGTCACAGAGTATGAGGCACAAGCCGTTGTGGTCGGGCTACCACTCAACATGAGCAGCAAAGTGACGGCCGCGGCACAGGCGGCGATTGAGGAGACCGAGCAATTGCAACGCGCGCTCTCGGTGCCCGTGCATCTCCACGATGAGCGCTTGACCACCGTGGCCGCCAATCGATCGCTGTTGGAGATGGAAATGAAGGCCGATGCCAGACGACGCGTCGTCGACAAGGTGGCGGCTGCGGTGATGTTGCAGTCGTTCCTCGATCACCGTCGCAATCAGCGTGATTCGGCAGGAGACGCGCGATGACGAACGAGACGAATCGCCCCGACGATGCTGCAGGTATCGAACGACCGTGGAATGAAGATCCGTGGGATCCCGTTTTACCGACGGACGATGCGGACACCGACGGCATGCTTCCCGACCTGCGGGCGTACTCCAAACAGATTCTCATCGGCCTCGCAGTCGTAGCGGTCGTCTTTGTTGCGTGGGCCGGACTCCAGGTCCGGCGCATCGCGACGCAAGTTGATGCACCCGATACGGCGATGGCGCCGGCTGACAATGAAGTCATCGAGATGGAGGTCGTCTTCCCCGAGGGCTTCACGCTTCGCCAGATTGCACAGCGGTTGGAGCGTGATGCCCCTGGCTTCACTGCCGCCGACATCAACGCGGTGTTGGCCGAGAACTCCTTGCCGGCGCCGTTCCGGCCGGAGGGCGTCACTTCGTACGAGGGTCTGTTGTTTCCGGCGCTGTACCGCGTGGCCGCCTACGAAACCGAAGCCGACGTGCTCGCCCGCATGATCGAAGAGATGCGCACGCGTGCGATCGCCAACGACATCGAAGTCGCAGCACAACGACTTGGGCGCACCCCGTACGAGATCATCATTATTGCGTCGTTGATCGAAAAGGAAGTGAAGATCGCCGACGAGCGCGCCCTCGTGTCGCGGGTCATCCACAATCGCCTGCAACTCGATCTCGAACTACAGATTGATGCGGCCCTCTACTACGGGGCAGCAGACGGGGCGAGCTTCGCCGACCTGAAGGGCGCCGACACGCCCTACAACGTGTACCTGCGTAAAGGGCTGCCGCCGACACCGATTGCCAGCCCTGGCGAGGCCGCGCTCATCGCAGCGATGAACCCGGCCGACGACCCGAGCGACGACGACGAGTTGTGCACCGCGCGCAACCGTCGCGAGAAGCGCGACGAGTGTCGTCTGCTGTTCTACGTGCTGAGCGATACCGAGGGTCGCCACGCGTTCGCCACGACCTATCGTCTGCACGAACAGAACGTTGCCGCCGCCAAAGCCGCCGGGATTCTGCCGTGACGCCAACCAGTCGGACGAGAATCGCGGCCGTCATCGGCAGTCCGGTGCGCCACAGTTTGTCGCCGGTCATCCACAACGCCGCATTCGCCGCACACGGCGACGACTGGGTGTACGGAGCGTTTGAAGTGCAGCCCGAACATGCCGCCGCCGCCATCGATGCCATGCGCATCCTCGGGATCGCCGGCCTGTCGGTGACGATGCCGCACAAGGAAATGGTGATGGCGGCGCTCGACGAGGTGTCGCCTGTCGCCGCGCTCGTGCGCGCGGTGAACACCGTCGCCCGTCGCGACGACGGTCGTCTCGTCGGTCACAACGTCGATGGCGTGGGGTGTGTCGATGCACTCACGCGTGCGGGCGCCGATTTGTCGAGCGTCGCCGTGATCGGTGCTGGCGCAACGGCACGGGCCGTGGTGGCGGCATTGGCAGCGCACGGTGCGAGCGTGCACGTCGCGAACCGCACACCAGCGCGGCGTGACGATGCGGTGCGAATCGGCAATGCGGCCCGCACGGGTTCGACGAGTGGTGTCGAACTCTCAGCGGTGGGCGAATGCGCGACGATCATCAACACGACACCCCAGGGCATGCGCGACGTTTCACCCGACACCCTGCCACTTGATGCCGCAATGTTGCACGGCAACCAGACCGTGCTGGATGCCGTGTATCACCCGCTCGAGACCGCGCTGTTGCGGGCGGCGCGAGCACGTGGCTGCCGCGTCGTCGATGGTCTCGACATGTTGTGTGCACAAGCAGCGCGACAACAGGAACTGTGGCTTGGCCGACTGCCCGATGTCGGGCTGATGCGAGTCGCTGCGCTCGACGAGTTGGCAAAATCACAACGGTAGAATTCGATGCGCATGTTGCGCTATCTGACCGCCGGCGAGAGTCACGGTCAGGCGCTGATGGTGATCGTCGAGGGATTGCCCTCCAATCTGCCAGTAACCACCGCTGATTTGGCGGCTGAGTTGGCGCGCCGGCGTCTGGGTTTCGGCCGTGGGCCGCGCCAGAAGTTCGAGCAAGACGAATTCGAGTTGATCGGCGGCATTCGGCACGGCCGCACACTCGGGTCGCCCGTGGCCGTGCTGATCAAGAACACCGAGTGGTTTCGCAGCGATGTGTGGCATGAAGAGATGTCGCCCCATCCGGGTGCGACGAAGAAGCCGCTCACCCAGCCGCGCCCCGGTCACGCCGATCTTGCCGGCATGCAGAAGTACGACTTCGTCGACGCACGCGACGTGCTCGAACGGGCGAGCGCACGTGAGACGAGCGCACGCGTCGTGGCGGGCGCACTCGCCAAGTTGCTGCTCAAAGAAATCGGCGTCGACATCGTGTCGCACGTGGTGTCGATGGGATCGGTGTCAAGTGGCGCGGCAGCCCGCCCGTTGCCGGGCGACCGCGATCGCATCGATGAGTCGCCAGTGCGCTGCTTTGACAAGTCAAGCGAAGCCAAGATGATCGCCGAGATCGAGGCGGCAGCAAAGGATGGCGACAGTCTCGGCGGCATCGTCGAAGTGCTCGCCTACGGACTGCCGGTGGGGCTCGGCAGTCATGTGCATTGGGATCGCAAGATTGACGGCATGCTCGCGCAGGCGGTGATGAGCATCCAAGCCGTGAAGGGTGTGGAGATCGGTGACGGCTTTTCGGGGGCGGCACGCCGCGGCAGCGAGGCGCACGATGCCATCGCCTGGGACGACGCGACCGGAACCTACCGACGCGAGTCGACGAAGGCCGGTGGCACCGAAGGCGGCATGACGACCGGCGAGTTGCTCGTGGTGCGTGCAGCGATGAAGCCGCTCTCCACGTTGAACCGGCCGACACTGAAGACGGTCGATGTCGTGTCGAAGGAAGAAACCGTGAGTTTCAAGGAGCGCACTGATGTGACTGCGGTGCCGGCCATGGGTGTCGTTGCCGAGACGATGGTGGCACTCGTGTTGGCCGCCGAAGCACAGCGCAAATTCGGTGGCGACTCGGTGGGCGAGTTCAAGCGCAACGCGGTGTCGTTCGCAGAATCGCTTCGCCACTAGCAATGGCCCGCATCATCGTGCTCGTCGGCATGATGGGCTCGGGCAAGACCACCGTCGGCAAGCGCCTTGCGGAGAGACTCGGCATCTCATTCGTCGACACCGACGACCTCGTGGCTGCCGAGGCAGGAAAGTCGGTGCGGGAAGTGTTCGCCAGTGACGGCGAAGCAGAGTTTCGTCGGATGGAAAGTCAGGCACTGCACGTAGCCCTCAACTCGCCAGACGATCTCGTCGTGGCGGCCGCTGGAGGCTGCGTGCTGTCGGCCAACAACCGCGCCGCGATGCACGAACACGCCACCTGTGTCTTGTGGCTTGATGCCGATGTCGCCACGCTCGGCGAGCGAACCCGCCGCGGTGCGCACCGCCCGTTGCTCGACGGCGACGCGGCGACGCGACTCGCCACGCTGGACGGTGAGCGCCGCGCGCTCTATGAGTCGGTGGCCGATGCGCGAATCGATACCACCGGCCGCACGATTCATGATGTGGTCAACGATGTCGTAGGTGCACTCGGCAAGGCGTACACCGCATGACCCAGCGCGTACGGGTTGAACTCGGCGATCGTTCGTACGATGTCGTGGTCGGTCGTGGTGCGGTAGGCGAACTCGGCTCCCTCATTCCACGCGGTGTGCGCCGCGCGGCCATCGTGACGCAGAAGAGTGTTCCGGTGGATGTGAGCGCGCAGCTTCCCGGCAGCATCGTTGCCACGCGACATCTCGTCGGCGATGGGGAGGCACACAAGTCGCTCTCCACCATCGAACGCTTGTGCGCCGAGTTCGCGGCAGCGGGGCTCACTCGCAACGACGTGGTGATCGGTGTCGGTGGCGGCATGGTTACTGACGTCGCCGGCTTTGCTGCAGCTTCGTGGCATCGCGGCCTTCCGGTGCTGCACGTCTCGACCACGCTCGTCGGTATGGTCGACGCGGCCATCGGTGGCAAGACGGGCGTCAACATTGCCGCTGGCAAGAACCTCGTCGGTGCGTTCTGGCAACCAAGCGGTGTCATCTGCGATACGGATCACCTCACGTCTCTGCCCGAACGCGAGTTGCGATGCGGTCACGGAGAGATGGCGAAGTACCACTTCCTCACTGGCGACGACTTGCTCGCCCTCGACCTCGACTCGCGAATTGCGCGATGCGTGGCGATCAAGGCTGAGATCGTCGGCTCTGACGAACGGGAGTCTGGTCGGCGAGCGGTGCTGAACTACGGCCACACCCTGGGTCACGCCCTCGAGACGGCGACCGACTTTGCTCTTGCGCACGGAGAATCGGTGGCCATCGGCATGATGTTCGCAGCCCAACTCGCGGCGGTGCTCGGTCGCATCGATGCAGACCGCGTCGCCGAACATCGCAAGGTGATCGTCGGTGAGTACGGCCTCTCGGTCGAGATTCCGCGCACCGTGACGCGGGCGCGGCTCATCGAGTTGATGCATCATGACAAGAAGGCCGTGGATGGTCTCACGTTCGTGCTCGATGGTGCGAACGGCATCGAGCCAGTGCGCGGTGTCAGCGAGCGGGCGATTCATCAGGCTTTCGACGCCCTCTCAGTACCCTGAATTCATGTCCTCAGCGAAAGGTCGGTTGCTGTTGTTGCACGGGCCGAATCTCAACCTGCTCGGCGCTCGTGAACCGGCGGTGTACGGCTCGCTGACCCTCGCCGACCATGTCGCTCGGGCCACGAAGGCGGCGGCTGGACACGGCTACGACGTGGACAGCGAACAGTCGAACGACCTCGCCGTCCTCATCGCGCACGTGCAAGCGGCGACGCCGAAGTATCGGGGCATCGTGCTGAATGCCGGTGCCTTCACCCATTTCGCGTGGAGCCTGCACGACGCGCTGAAGAGTGCCGGCGTGCCCGTCGTCGAGGTGCACATCTCCAACCCCGCGGCACGCGAGCCGTGGCGGCACGAGAGCGTGATCGCCCCGGTAGCAATCGGCACCGTCGCCGGTTTTGGTGGCGAGTCGTATGCGCTGGGTGTCGAAGCACTCGTTCGCTACCTGGAGTCACGATGACCGCAACAAACACCAAAGCCGACATCATTGCGGCACTACCGCCACTGTCGGTCGCGGGCCGTGACCAGCTCGTGCGCGAAGAGTTGGCTCGCCGCGCGGGGTCCGGTGCCGCTGATGGCAGTGCGCAGCCCGACACGCTCGTCGTTTTCGACCTCAACAACATTCGCTGGTTGACGGGATTCACGGGTTCGGCCGGAACTCTGATCGTGCGCCCCGACGAAATGGTGCTCGTCACCGACGGGCGATACGGCGTGCAGTCGCGAGCCCAGATTGAGGCATCGGGTGCCGCGGCGCGCGTCGTCGTCGGCACGAGTGCAGCCGTAATGCGCGAAGGTATGGAGCAGGCACTCAGCCGGTCCCGCGCAGTTGCGGTCGACCCGAGCGAGGTCACGCATGCGCAGTTCGAGGCTCTTCGCGGGCAGACCCCAGCGGCACTCGTCGCGCTCGGTGGTGTAGTGCAACATTTGCGACGTCGGAAGACGCCGGCAGAGATTGCGCGAATGCGTCGCGCGGCGGCGTGCACCGATGCGGCTCTGGCCGAATGTGTGGAGATGATGGGCAACCGCCCGACGGAACGCGACGTGCGCGACGAACTGGAATACCGCATGCGCCGCCACGGCGCGGACGGCCCGAGTTACGACACGATCGTCGCGACGGGAGCGAATGGTGCACGTCCGCATCATCGCCCGACATCAACGGTGATCGAAGAGGGTCACCTCGTCGTGATTGACGTCGGTGGTTTGGTCGATGGCTATCACTCCGACATGACCCGCACCTACCTGATTGGTGAGGTCGACCCGGTCTTGCGTCGCATGCACGATGTGGTGCGCGAGTCGCAGTTGGCCGGGCTCGCCGCGGTGCGCGCCGGCATCACCGCGGGAGACGTGGACAAAACGTGTCGCGACATCATCGCGGACGCCGGGTTCGGTGGTGAGTTCATTCACTCCACCGGCCACGGTGTCGGCTTGCAGATTCACGAACAGCCGTGGGTGCGCACTGGCATGCCCGAGCCGCTGCAGCCAGGTGAGGTAGTCACCGTCGAACCTGGCGTCTATCGTGAAGGGCTCGGCGGTGTGCGAATTGAAGACCTTGTGGTCGTCACCGACACCGGCTGCGACATACTCACCGCAACACCAAAGGATTTATCGTGCCAGCAATTAGCACCAACGAACTAAAGAACGGCCTCACGCTCGAACTCGACAAGGGACTGTTCAGCATCGTCGAGTTCCAGCACGTCAAGCCGGGCAAGGGCGGGGCGTTCGTACGCACGAAATTGCGCAACATGCGCACCGGCGCGGTGATTGAGCGCACGTTCAACGCCGGAGTGCGCGTCGAGCAGGCAATCATCGATCGTCGTGACATGCAGTTCTTGTACAAAGACGGTGACGATTACGTCTTCATGGACACCGACACCTACGAACAGATCAACGTGAGCCCCGTCGCTCTTGGCGATGCCGCCGACTACCTCATCGAGTCGGCGACCGCCCAGATCGCAATGTACGGAACCGAGATCGTTGCGGTGGAAATCCCGGCATCGGTGGAGCTTACGATTGCGCAGACCGAACCCGGCATCCAGGGCGACCGAGTGTCCGGCGCGCGCAAACCCGCCACGTTGCAGACCGGAAAGGTCATCCAAGTGCCGCTCTTTGTCAACATCGGCGACAAGGTGAAGGTCGACACCCGTACGGGTGACTACGTCACCCGAGTCTGACGGGCACACAAGTGTCGGACGACTGGAACGAGGACTTCGACCCGCGCTCCGATGCGCGAGAACGGGCACTCAACGTCTTGTTCGAAGCCGATGTGCGCGGTGACGCGCCATCCGTGGTGGTGGCCCGAATCCAGGTGCCGCTCGACGACCTCACCTCGATGCTGATCAACGGCGTTACCGAACACCGCGCCAAGATCGACTCGCTGATCACGACGCACAGTCACGCCTGGACGCTCGACCGTATGGCGACCACCGACCGCAACGTGCTGCGCATCGGCACGTTCGAACTGCTGGGGCGCAGCGATGTGCCGACTGCGGTGGTGTTGAACGAGGCGGTGGGGCTCGCCAAGCGCTACGGCACCGACGACTCCGGTCGTTTCGTCAACGGCGTGCTGTCGGCCATCTCGCGTGCCGTGCGCAGTGGCGAATCAACCTCCGCCAACTCTTCCGACTAGAACGGGGTCATGGCCGTCGAACCGCGCCAAGCGATTGCGGTTGCGGTGCGTCGC
The DNA here is from genome assembly GCA_016870295.1 of Actinomycetota bacterium. GTDB lineage: Bacteria > Actinomycetota > Acidimicrobiia > Acidimicrobiales > Ilumatobacteraceae > F1-60-MAGs027. The sequence goes on along the minus strand of VGBY01000003.1, from coordinate 6,195 downwards.
CTGCGGGCGCTCACGGTATGGCATTCCATCGCCATCTCGGTGACGCTGCTCTACACCGTGTGGCTGGCGGTACGCACGACCCGTGACCATTTCGGGCTCGGCACGTCGGCATACGACTTCGGGCTCTACGACCAAGGCCTTTGGTTGCTGTCACAGGGCAAGGCACCGTTCGTCACCTTGATGGGTCGCAACTTGTTCGGTGACCATACGTCGTTCATCTTGCTGCCGCTCGTTCCGTTGTATTGGTTCGTCGGGTCGACGGGCTTGCTGTTCGTCGTGCAGGCGATCACGCTCGGCATCGGTGCGCTACCGATCTGGAAGTTGACGCGTCTGTTGCTCGACTCGCTGCCGATGAGCTGCGTGGCTGTCGTCGCCTATCTCCTGCACCCGGCGCTGACCTTCACCGGCATGGAGAACTTCCACCCGGACGCCGCGCTGGCCCCACTCATCGCCTGGGCGATCTACGCGGCGGTTGCCTACCGCTGGGCGCAATACGTGACTGCGGTCGTTCTGATCCTCATGGTGAAGGAGGACACCGCACTCTTCGTGGTGGCGCTCGGAGCGTGGGTGGCGATTCGGCGCGACCGCCAAGTGGGTGTCGTCACCATCGTCGGCTCGTTGTGGGTTGCGTTGCTCTTTCTCTTTGCGGTGCTGCGGGGCATCATCGGTGTGCCGTATCGCAACGAGTGGCGCCTGCCGTTCGGCGGCCTCGGCGGGCTGATTCGCACCACCTTCACGCGCCCTGACAAGTTGATCGCACACCTCGTGTCCGGTGAGCGCCCGTTGTACTTGTTGCAACTCCTGGCACCGGTCGGTTTCGTCGCCCTCGTGCGCCCCGAGATTGCGTTGCTGGGTACGTTGCCGTTGCTCTCGAACCTTGTCAGCACCTTCTGGTACCAGAGCCAGATTGAGTATCACTACGCAGTGCAGTTCGTGCCGATCGTGGTGATTGGCGCAATGTTCGGCATCTCGCGACTCGCCGAGCACCTGCGGGTGTGGTTCGTCTCCGTGGTGCTGGTCGCCAGCATCGTGTGCGCATACATCTGGACACCCCTGCCGTTCATGCGCACGGAAATGCCACGGTGGTCGCCCTCGCACCCGGCGGTCGATGCCGCGCACGAGGCGATCAATCGGGTTCCTGAGGGTGCCGTCGTATCGGCGTATCACACCTTGACCGCGCACATGGCCCGTCGCGAGCGCATCTACGTGTTTCCGACCCCGTACCGACGCGTGTTGTTCGGCGCCGACGTCTTTGCCAAGGGCGACCGCCTGCCATTCGCCGAGGAGGTGCAGTACGTGATCCTGCCGCGCGAACTGGAAGGGGAGACCGCCATCGACTGGCAGACCGAGCGGCTGTTCTTTGACGTCGTTTATGGCAATGACTGGTGGACGGTGTACGAGCGAGTACGATGAGGCGACCGTAAAACGAGTCCCGTGAGGCTCGAACGGCCAGGAGAACGACGTGAGCAACAACGTGATGTCGGCCGACGACGTCAGACGCGCGATCACCCGCATCGCCCACGAGATTCTGGAACGCCAGCACGGCGGTGAACGACTCGCCATCGTCGGTCTGCAACGCGGCGGAGCCTGGCTCGCGGATGCAATCGGTGCGGCAATCAACGCCATCGAACCGGCCGCGAAGGTGCCAGTCGGCTACATCGACGTGAGCATGCACCGCGATGACATCGGCTTGCGACCCGTGGTGCCAGGGGCGATCAGCAACATCAGTTTCGGCGTCGACGACACGACCGTGGTGCTCGTCGACGACGTGCTCTTCACCGGTCGCACAGTTCGTGCGGCGCTGGAAGGCATCAACACCTACGGTCGGCCGCGCGCCGTGCAACTCGCGGTGCTCGTCGACCGCGGGCACCGCGAACTACCGATCCGCCCCGATTACGTCGGCAAGAACCTGCCGACTCGCTTGAACGAAGACGTCCGCGCCACCGCAGAAGGTGTGGTCATCAGTGCAGGGGCATCGAAATGAAACACCTGCGCAGCATCGACGAGCTCGGTAGCGACGGCTTGCTGCGCCTGCTCGACCTCACCAACCACATGGTGGAAGTCAACCGGCGACCCGTACCGAAGGTGCCGGCCTTGCGCGGGCGCACCGTGGTGAGCCTCTTCTTCGAAGACTCCACGCGTACGCGTCTGTCGTTTGAGACCGCAGCGAAGCGACTGTCGGCGGACACCATGACCTTCAGCGTCTCGACATCCAGCGTGAACAAGGGCGAGAGTTTGCGCGACACGGTGGAGACGATCACCGACATGGGTGTGGATGCGTTCGTCGTGCGGCACAAGTCGACGGGCATCCCGTGGCAGATCAGTGACTGGACTACTGCCTCCGTCGTGAACGCCGGTGACGGCTGGCATCAGCACCCGACGCAGGCGCTGGTCGATTGTTTCACCGTGCGCGAGGCACTCGGCAAGGAGCGATTCGACGGCCTCACGATCACCATCGTCGGCGACATCAAGCACAGCCGTGTCGCACGCAGCAACGTGGCGGCGTTCAGCATGCTCGGTGCCAACGTCGTCTTGGTTGCGCCGCCGACGCTGTTGCCGCCCGATGTGTCGCACTGGCCGGTGGAAGTGTCGTACCGACTCGACGATGTTTTGGCGCGTACCGACATCCTCTACATGCTGCGCTTGCAGAGCGAGCGCATGTCGCAGGGACACGTGCCGAATCTGCGCGAGTACGCGGAGACGTACGGGCTCGATGCGCTGCGTGTGGCGAAGTTGCCGCCGCACGCGGTGATCATGCACCCAGGGCCGATGAATCGCGGCGTCGAGATGTTGATTGACCCATCGGCGTTGCCGAACTCGCTCATCCACAAACAAGTGGCCAATGGCGTATCGGTGCGGATGGCGGTGTTGTTCGATCTCCTGGCGGGGGAGTCGACTGCAGCAAACCTGCAGCAGGTGGCGACATGACGCGCATCGTGCTGCAGGGCGGCACCATCGTCGATTCGCGCGGTGAGTATGACGGCGACGTTGCCATCGAGAACGGTCGCGTCGTCGAGGTTGGTGAGAACCTGCGCGGGGATGATGTCATCGATGCGACGGGTTGCATCGTCGCGCCGGGTTTCGTGGATCTGCATGCGCACCTGCGCGAGCCGGGCAAAGAAGAAGCAGAAACGATCGAGACCGGCAGTCGTGCGGGGGCCAAAGGTGGCTACACGGCATTGGTGGCGATGCCCAACACGGATCCGCCGCAAGACAGCGTGGCGGTGATTGATTTCGTGCGCGAACAGGGCAAGCGCGCCGGGCTGGTCGAGGTGGTGCCGAGCGGGTGTATCACGCTCGGGCGCCGGGGCGAGGCTCTTGCGCCAATGGCCGAACTTGCCGCGGCCGGCGTGCGCATCTTCACCGACGACGGCAGCGGCGTGCAGGACGAACTGCTCATGCGTCGCGCAATGGAGTACGGCAAGGGTCTCGGCATCACGCTGGCACAACACTGCGAGGTCGCCAGCCTCACCAAGGGAGCGGTGATGAACGAGTGCCAATGCTGCACTTCACTCGGTTTGCCTGGCTGGCCCTCGATCGCCGAAGAACTGATGGTCTACCGCGATATCGAGTTGGCGCGACTGACCGGCGCGCGAGTGCATTTCTTGCATCTCTCGACGGCGCGCAGCGTGGAACTGGTGCGAGCCGCCAAGCATGACGGCTTGCCGGTGACCGCCGAGGTGACGCCGCATCACCTCTCGCTGGATGAAACGCGACTCACCACGTTCGACACCGTGTACAAGGTGAATCCACCACTACGTTCGCCGCGTGACATTGCTGCACTTCGCGCCGGAGTGCTTGACGGCACGATCGATGCCCTCGCCACCGACCACGCCCCGCATCCGCGTCGCGACAAGGAACTCGCACTCGACCAGGCACCACCGGGGATGCTCGGTCTCGAGACGGCGCTTGGTGTAGCGCTGGGCGTGCTGCAGATCGACGTTGCGCACCTCGTGCGGGTGATGTCGATCAACCCGGCGCGTATCGCTGGTATCGAAGATCGGCACGGTCGCGACATCGAGCCTGGCGCACCAGCAAACCTCGTCGTGTTCGACCCGCACGCGACATGGCAAGTGGTGCCCGAGGCGTTGGCGAGCAAGAGTCGCAACACGCCGTACGTCGGCATGACGATGCGCGGACGCGTGCGACACACGTTGTTCAATGGTGCGTTCACGGTGCGCGACGGAGAAGCCCAACGATGATGCGCGGTGGCGAAAGCGCGGTGCGATGACGATTCGCGAGTCACACCTCCTGCTCGCTGACGGCAGCGTCTTTGCGGGTGAGGCAATCGGTGCCGATGTGCCGATTGCGTCGGGCGAGGTGGTCTTTCATACGGGCTTGAGCGGCTACCAAGAGGTGCTCACCGACCCGAGTTATGCCGGCCAGATCATCACCTTCACCACGCCCCACATCGGTAACTACGGCATCTCTCGGTTCGACAACGAGGCCACCAAAGTGCACGCACGCGGTGTCGTCATCCGCGAGATGGCGCGGCGACGCAGCAACTGGCGCAGTGACGAACCGCTGGAAGTGTTCCTGCGCGAACGCAACCTGGCGGGCATCGCCGGTATCGACACGCGACGGCTCACTCGAGTGTTGCGCGACACGGGGGCAATGGTGGGTGTGTTCGGCACCGCCAGTGAATCAGATCTGCGGGCCGCACTCGCCAAGGAAAAGGGGACCGCCGGGAAGAACCTCGTCGCGCAGGTGACGACGGTGGCGCCGTACGAGGTGAAGTCGACGGCTTCGTCCGGCGTGAAGCCGTTTCGTGTGGTGGCGTACGACTTCGGAATCAAGTCGACGATCCTGCGCTGCCTGGCCGAGATCGCCGAAGTGCGGGTGGTGCCGGCACGCACTCCGGCCGCCGAAGTGGCGGCACTCGCACCCGACGGCGTGTTTCTCTCCAACGGGCCAGGCGACCCGGAGATGGTGCTCCATGTTCCCGACACGATTCGTCAACTGCTCGAGGCCGATGTGCCGCTCTTTGGCATCTGCCTGGGTCACCAGCTGCTCAGCCTGGCGCTCGGTGGGCGCACCTACAAGTTGCCGTTCGGGCACCACGGCGCCAACCATCCGGTGCGCGACGAAGCGACCGGCAAGGTGGAGATCACGAGTCAGAACCACAACTTCTGCGTCGACCCGAAGTCACTGGGCGACAAGATCACCGTGACGCATGTGAACCTCAATGACCAAACGAATGAAGGCATGCACGTGCGCGGTAAGCGGGCGTTCAGTGTGCAGTATCACCCCGAGGCCGGGCCGGGGCCGCATGATTCGCGCTATTTGTTCGCGCGGTTTGCCGATGTGATGCGCGGGGCGAAGTAGTGATGCGCGGGGCGAAGTAGCCATGCCACGTCGCAACGACTTGCGCAGCATCCTCGTGATTGGCTCTGGGCCAATCGTCATCGGGCAGGCGTGCGAGTTCGACTACTCGGGCACGCAGGCCTGTCGCGTGTTGCGTGCCGAGGGGTACCGCGTCGTTCTCGCCAACTCCAACCCGGCCACGATCATGACCGACCCGGACTTCGCCGATCGCACCTACATCGAACCGCTCACTCCCGACGTCTTGGCATCCATCATCGAACGCGAGAAACCCGACGCCGTGCTGCCAACGTTGGGTGGTCAGACGGCGCTCAATTTGGCAATGGCGTTGTTCGAGCGGCGGCTCGTCGGTGTGCCCGGTACGCCCGAACTGATCGGTGCGAATGCCGAGGCGATCGCAACTGCGGAAGACCGCGAGAAGTTCAAGGAAGCGATGATCGAGATCGGCTTGAAGGTGCCCAAGAGCGGTATCGCCCACTCCTACAGCGAAGCCGAAACGGTGCTGCGCAAGGTGAAGTTGCCGGCCATCATCCGCCCGGCGTACATCCTCGGCGGTCGCGGGACGGGCATCGCCAACGACATGGCGGAGTTCAAACGGATCGTCACCTCAGGGTTGGCGGCCAGCCCGATCAACGAGGTGCTCATCGAGACATCGATCAAGGGCTGGAAGGAATACGAGCTCGAGGTGATGCGCGACCGTGCGGACAACTGTGTGATCATCTGCTCGATCGAAAACGTCGACGCGATGGGTGTGCACACCGGCGACTCGATCACGGTCGCGCCGGCAATGACGCTGTCTGATGTCGAGTACCAGGAGATGCGCAATGCCGCGTTTGCCTGCATTCGGCGCGTCGGCGTGGAGACAGGCGGATC
>VGBY01000002.1 GCA_016870295.1 Actinomycetota bacterium | reverse complement strand
TGTCACTGGCACCAACGGCAAGACGACCACTTCGCACATGCTCGGTGCGATGCTGCGACAGTCGGGTCGCCGCACCACGGTGCTTGGCACATTGTCGGGTGCCCGCACCACGCCCGAAGCCCCCGAGCTGCAGCGCACACTTGCCAAAGAGCGTGACGATGGCACTGCCACCGTGGTGATGGAGGTGTCGTCGCATGCCCTGGCCCTGCAGCGCGTTGCGGGAATGCAGTTTGCTGCTGGCGTTTTCACCAACCTCGGCCACGACCATCTCGACTTCCACGGCACCCACGACGCATACTTTGCCGCGAAGGCAAGTCTGTTCACGCGCGCATACACACACCGCGCCATCGTCAACCGTGATGATGCCAATGGTCGCAAGATCGCCGAATCCACCGAAGTTGCCGTCACGGCGTTCGGTCGCAGTGATGCAAGTCGGATTCACGTTGACGCTGCCGCGAGCAGTTTCGTGTGGCGTGGCGCCGAGATTCGCTGCCCACTCGGTGGCGACTTCAACGTGATGAACGCCCTGGCCGCTGCCACCACCGCTGCCGAATTGGGCGTGAGCATCGCTCACATCGCGGACGGGCTGGCAACGATGCCGCTGATTCCCGGGCGATTCGAGAACGTCAATGCGGGTGGCGAATTCGCGGTGCTGGTTGATTATGCACACACCCCGGAAGCGTTGCGCAATGTCGTTGCGTCGGTGCGCGAGGTGGCGAAACGAGTGATCATCGTGTTCGGCTGCGGCGGTGATCGCGACCCGAGCAAGCGGGCCGACATGGGAGCTGCGGCATGCGGAGCCGACACCATCATCGTGACGAGCGACAATCCTCGTCACGAGGATCCGCAATCGATCATTGCTGCCATCGTGCGCGGAATCCCCGCGGACGAACGCCGTAAGTTGCGCACCGAGGTCGACCGGCGTCGGGCCATCGAGTTGGCCTGCAACGACGCAGCGTCGGGCGACGTCGTGATCATTGCCGGACGCGGGCACGAGACGGTGCAATCGGTGGCGGGTCGAGAGATTCCCTTCAGTGACGCCGAAGTTGCTCGAGCACTCCTGCGGGGCAGTCGATGATTGCAATTCTCATGGCGGGCGCCATCTCCATCGTCGCCTCAATCACCTTCACGCGACTGCTGATCTCGTACTTCACGCGTCTCGGTAAGGGGCAACCGATTCTCGGTGCCGAAGACCGCGGCCCGACGCATCACATGCACAAGCAGGGCACACCGACAATGGGCGGCATCGCGATCTTGTCGGCGGCGTTCATCGGCTGGTTGTTGCCGCATATGCGTGACGGTCTTGCGTTCTCCGACCAAGCGATGATCATGTGGGTCGCCGTTGCGGTGCTCGCCGCAATCGGGTTCCTCGATGACTTCCTGAAGGTGCGGCGTCAACACAACCGCGGAATCTTCTGGAAGAAAAAGGGCTGGATCACGTTCGGCATCGTCGTGTTACTCATGTGGCTGCTCGCCGCACAGACCGGAGTCAGCGAGACCATTTCATTCACCCGTGCCGAGGTGCCGGGTTGGGATGTGAGTACGCCGGTGTGGGTGCTTTGGACGGCGCTCATGGTGTGGGCCACGACGAACGCGGTGAACGTGACCGACGGGCTCGATGGTCTCGCCGCGGGTTCGGCGATGTTCGGGTTCGGTGCGTTCGGGTTGATCGCATACTTCGCGTTCCGCAACTCCGACATCTACTCGGCAATCGTGAACCCACTGGACTTGGCGGTGCTCGCGGCGGCGATGGCCGGTGCGTGCGGCGGCTTTCTCTGGTGGAATGCCGCACCTGCCCGCATCATCATGGGCGACGTCGGGGCGCTGGGCATCGGCGCGGCGCTCGGATTGCTCGCCGTCACCACGAATACGCACTTTTTGTTGCCGATCATCTGCGGCATCAACGTGATGGAGGCCGGATCGGTGGCGGTACAGATGGGCGTGTTCAAGGCGAGTGGTCGCAAGAAACGTCTCTTCAAGATGTCGCCGATCCACCACCACTTCGAACTGTCGGGTTGGCCGGAGACCACCGTGATCATTCGCTTCTGGTTGCTGGCGGCGCTGTGCGTCGCCGCCGGAGTCGCCCTCTTCATCGCTGACTTCACCAACGAGATACGTCTGATCGGCGATGCATTGCCATGACGACGCTCGTCTATGGTCTGGCCGTTGCGGGGCGGAGCACCGCCAAGTTCCTGGCGGCGAGAGGTGAACGAGTCGTCGTCGCCGACGATCGCCCGTCGGTGGGCAACGTCGAGTTCGCTGCGTCGATCGGTGCGGAGCTGCTCGAGGGTCCGGACGCTGCAATGGCGTGCGCGCGACGAATGGGGGAGTTCGCGCGCCTCGCGCCGAGCCCCGGCGTGCCCGAGGCGCATCCGGTGATCGTAAGCGCGTTGCGCGCCGGCATCGAAGTGGTGTCAGAAATCGAACTTGCCTATCGGCACGAACAGGCGAGTGGTCGGGCACGACCCATCGTCGCCGTCACCGGAACCGACGGCAAGACCACGACCACGTTGATGGCAGCGGCGATGCTCGCTGCCTCTGGTCGCAAGGCGGCCGCCGTCGGCAACACCGAGACACCGTGGGTGGAGGTGCTCGACGAACCGCACGACTGCTTCGCAGTGGAGTGCTCGAGTTTTCGTCTGCACTACACGCGCGACTTCCGCGCGCAGGCTGCCGCCTGGCTCAATCTCGCGCCCGACCACCTCGACTGGCACCGCGACCTCGAGTCGTACCGCAACGCGAAGGCACGCATTTGGGCGGCGGCGCGGGTGGGCGATGTCGCCGTCGCCCCAATCCGTGATGAGTCGATTCAGCAGAGCGCCCACTCCACGGCGGCCCGAGTCGTGACGTTCGGTCTCGAGGCGGGCGACTATCGGGTGGAATCGGGCGCGCTCGTCGGGCCACACGGCCGCATCATCGACGTGGGGCAACTGAGTCGTGCGCTGCCGCACGACATGACCAACGCACTCACCGCGAGCGCGCTCGTGTTGGAGTCTGGGCTCGGCACGATCGAAGGGGTCGCGAATGCGCTCGCGCGCTACCACCACGCACCGCACCGCATCCAGTTCGTGGCCGAGGTGGACGGTGTGTCGTACTACAACGACAGCAAAGCCACCAGCCCGCATGCCGCACAGGCCGCTCTCACGTCGTTCGACCGCATCGTGTTGATCGCCGGCGGCAAGAACAAGGGCCTCGATCTTTCGTCGCTCGCCAGTCAGCCGCAGCGGATGCGTGCCGTGGTGGCGATTGGTCACTCCTCAGCGCTGATCGAGGCCGCATTCTCTGGGGTGTGCCGCACCGAGCGGGCCGAATCGATGGAGGCCGCGGTGAAGACCGCCCGACAACTGGCCGAAACCGGCGATGTCGTGCTGCTGTCGCCGGGTTGCACGAGTTACGACTGGTATTCGAACTACGGCGAGCGCGGCGACGACTTCGCCCGCTGTGTTCGGGCAATGACAAAGGAGCAACAACCATGACGGCAGTGAACCTCGACGACAGCGGCGCATTCGTGATTCCGTCGCTCACCGCGCGGCGTGAGGCGGCGCTCGCCGGTCGGCGCGTCAACCCGGCGCAGTCTGAGGGCAAGACCGAGCCGCACATGGTGTTCTTCGGCATCATGTTGATCGTCGGCGTGTTCGTCGCGCTCGGCCTGGTGATGGTGCTGTCGGCATCGTCGATCATTTCCGTGAACAACGGTGGCTCGGCGTTCACGATGTTCCGCAAACAGCTGCTGTGGGCCGCCGTCGGTGTGGTGGCGGCGTTCGGCATGTATCGCATGCCGTATCACTCGTGGCAGAAACTCAACAAACCGATCCTCTTCGTCGTGCTCGGCCTCAATATGTTGCCGTTCACCCCGCTCGGGATCTCCGTCAATGGTGCGCGTGCCTGGGTGGAGATCGGGTTCGTGCGCTTCCAGCCGTCGGAGTTGCTCAAGTTTGCCCTCATCATCTATCTGACGAACAACCTCGGTCGACGTCAGCGCGAACTCACCAACTTCGTGCGCACCTTTCGCCCGGCGTTGTTCGCGTGGATTGGGGCGGCAGGTGTCGCGATGATGCAAAAGGACCTCGGTGCAGCAGTGGTGTTGTCGGGAATCGCCTTCACCGTGTTGTACATGGCGGGGAGTCCGACGAAATGGATCCTGGCGTCGGCATTCTTTGCCTCACTGGCGGGAATCGGCTACATCCTCACTTCGGCCTCGCGCATCAGTCGCTGGACTGCGTTCCTTGACATCGAGGCAAATCGTGAGCACAGCGGCTATCAGGTGTGGCAGTCGATGCTCAGCATCTCCAACGGCGGCATTCTGGGAACGGGACCTGGTGCGGGTACCAGCAAGTGGGGATACGTGCCGCTCGCCCACAGCGACTTCATCTTCACGGTGATCGCCGAGGAGTTCGGCTTCATCGGTTCGACGATCGTGATCGGCGGTTTCTTTACGCTCGCCTTCTTTGGTTTCGTCGTTGCGATGCGCGCCCCGGACTACTCGGGTGCGCTACTCGCCGCGGGTATCACCGTGTGGTTCTCGGTGCAGGCGATGATCAACATCGGCGGTGTGGTCGGTGCGATGCCGGTAACGGGTCTGACGCTGCCGTTGATTTCCTACGGTGGCAGTTCGTTGCTGATCACGCTGAGTGCAGCAGGCTTGTTGCTCAACATCGCCAGAAAGATTCAGTAGCCCTGAGATAGCGTTCGGCGTGTTCTCGTGACGACAAACAGCGCACCTTCGTCACCGCGAGTCTTTGCCGTCATTGCCGGCGGTGGAACGGCGGGTCACATGATTCCGGCGCTCGCCATCGCCGAACAGCTCGTCGATCGTGGACGCTCGGCACGCTCCGTGGCCTTCGTTGCGTCACAACGACCCGTCGATGCGCAGTTGCTTGCCGACACGGATCATCCGCGTCTGCTGCTCAACGTCGATGGTTTGCAGCGCAGTGCATCGCCGCGGGCCCTCGTTCGCAGCGCAATAGCGGTGCCGAAACTGCTGATTGCAACGGCAATCGCTACGCGGCAGCTGCGATTGTGGCAACCGCGGGTTGTGGTCAGTGTGGGCGGGTTCGCCAGCGAACCAGCAGTACGCGCCGCGCGAGCCCTCGGTATCCCGGTCGTGGTCGTCAGTTACGACCAGCAGCCGGGCTTGGCCACACGACGTCAAGCAAGAAAGGCCGCGGCGGTGGCGACGGCATTCGCCGGCTCGGTGTTGCCGGGTGCCAAGCACACCGGAGCCCCCGTGCGCAACAGCGTGCGTCGACTCGTGCGCAACACCGCCGCCGATGACTCGGCGCGGGCACGAGCGGCAGCGAGCTTTGGTATCAATCCATCGCGACGCATCGTCGTGGCCATGGGAGGGTCGCTCGGATCACAGACGATCAACGCGGCGATTGAGGGATGGGTTGCCGAGAACAAACAACGTGACGATCTTGCCGTGCTGCACCTCGCCGGCGAGCGATTCGTTGACTTGCCAGGCGGTTCGTTCGGTGCGACCGGAATCCACTACGTACGGCGTGCGAGTCACGCCAACATGGCCGATGTGTGGCTGATCGCCGATGTCGTCGTGTGTCGCGCTGGGGCCAGCACCATCGCCGAACTTGTCGCAGTGGGTGCAGCAGGAGTGGTGGTGCCCTGGGCCGCCGCCGCCGATGATCACCAGCGCCGTAATGCACGTTGGTTGTCGGATGCCGGGGCGGCGATCGTCGTCGACGAAGCAGATGTCGCCACTCGGTTCGCAAAGGAACTGAGCCGCGTGGTCGACGATGCGGTCTTGCGCGAGCGGTTGTCGGCAAAGTCGTATGCGCTCGGCGCGCTGAATCGTTCGTCGGCAATCGGCTCAATCATCGAGTCAGTCGCGCCCTGAGATGACCACCACTTCGGCACAGCGAATTCACATCGTCGGTGTCGGTGGACCCGGCACGAGCGCGATTGCCATCATCCTCGCCGAGATGGGTCATCGAGTTTCCGGTAGCGACGTGCGCGAGTCGCAGGTGCTCGACCGTCTGCGAGCCGCCGGTGTTGCGGTCAATGTGCCGCATGACCCGCTCGTCGTCAACGGTTGCGACATCGTCACCTACTCGGCTGCGGTTCGCCAGACGAACGTGGAGTTGGTCGCTGCGGCTGAGCGAGGTGTGCGAGTGCTGACACGGGCGGCGATACTCGGCTGGATCGCCACCCAGGCAACGACCATCGCGGTGGCGGGCACGCACGGCAAGACGACCACCACGACGTTGCTCACCATGATGATGCGCGAAGCTGGGCGTGATCCCGGGTATCTGATCGGAGCCGACGTGCCGCAGTTGCCGGCGAGCGCGCACTGGGGCGACGAGAACTTCGTCGTCGAAGCCGATGAAAGTGACTCGAGTCATCGAGCCATCAAGCCGTACGCGACGATTCTCACCAACGTGGATGTCGACCATCTCGATGAGCACGGCTCGTACGACGGCATCGTGGCGTCGTTCGACGAATACCTCGCGGAAATCCGGGGCCCCAAGGTGCTGTGCATTGACGACCCCACGACCGCGCGTCTCGCCCACGAACACTCGGCGATCACCTACGGTCTCGGCGCGGCGATGTATCGGGCGACGAACGTGCAATTCGTTGCAGGTGGTGCGCGATTCATGGTCGAGCACCCCGACGGTCGACACGAGGTGTCGCTGCCGTTGCGCGGCGTCCACAACGTGCGCAACTTTCTCGCCGCATTCGCGATGGCACGCGTGCTCGGTGTCTCTGTCGAATCAGCCACCCGCGCCGTGGCCGATTTCGTGGGCGTGCACCGTCGATTCGAAGTGCGTGCGCACGACGGCGGCACCACATTCATCGACGACTATGCGCATCTGCCCGCCGAGATTGCCGCGGTGCTTGCCGCCGTGCGCGCAGATTCCGCCGGTTTCGCGCGGGTCATCGCGGTCTTCCAGCCGAATCGCTTCAATCGCATGGCGGTGATGTCGGATGCCTACTGCGATGCCTTCATCGACGCCGATGTCGTCGTCATCACCGATATTTATGCATCGGGCACCGATCGCATCGAGGGAGTCACGGGTCAACTTGTCGTCGATGCGATTCGCAACGCCCACCCATACGCGCGGGTTGAGTGGCGCAAGGAGCGCGCTGACCTCGTCGAGTTCGTGGCGCGTGAATGTCGCGACGGTGACCTGTGCATCTCAATGGGTTGCGGCGATATCGAGACATTCCCCGATGAAGTGGTGGCCCGTCGGCGAGAATTGTCACGTGGCGCCTGACGACACCGACGACTACGCGCGTCGCACGCGGGCCATCGACCGCCTCGGCATCCTGCTCGGCCCACGGGTGAGACGCGACGTCGATCTGGCGACCTACACCACCTACAAGGTCGGTGGTCCGGCGAGTTTGTTCGTGACGGCACACTCGATCGACGACTTACACGCCGTCAGCAACGCGCTACGCGAACACAAGGTGCCGGTGCTCGTAATCGGCCGCGGCAGCAACCTGCTCGTCGCCGACGAGGGCTTCGATGGTTTGGTGCTGCAACTCGGCGACTTTGCCGAGGAGATCGTGTGGCCGAAGCGTCCCGCTCCATCGCGGGTCATGGCTGGTGGCGCCGTGCCGCTGCCCGTGCTGGCGCGCCAATGTGCGTCTCACTCGCTGACCGGTTTCGAGTGGGGCGTCGGCGTGCCGGGCTCGGTCGGTGGTGCCGTGCGGATGAACGCCGGTGGCCACGGCAGTGACATTGCGTCCAGCATCGAGTCGGCAAAGATCTTCCATCTCGGCAAAGGAATCATCGCGAATGTTGCAGCGCGCGACCTCGGTCTGCGGTTTCGCGGGAGCGACCTGCAGTCGTATCACGTCGTCTTGTCGGCGACCTTTGCGCTGTCCTGGGGTGATCAGTCGGCGAGCGAATCCGAGATGTCCGACATCGTGCGTTGGCGACGCGAACACCAACCGGGCGGACAAAACGCTGGCTCGGTGTTCGTCAACCCGGAACCCGGCGGCGGGTCGGCCGGAGCGATCATCGATCGGATTGGTCTGCGCGGGTTGCGCATCGGCACGGCGGAAGTGTCATCCAAGCACGCCAACTTCATCCAATGCGATGAGGGCGGTAGCGCGGCGGATGTTGCGGACCTGATGGCCGAGGTGCGCGAGCGCGTGAAGGGCGAGCTCGGCATCGATTTGCGTAGTGAAGTGCGCCTCGTCGGCTTCGATGACGAGATCGCCGCTGATGCAGGGGCACAGACTGCAGGAAACGTGGAGACCACGCTCGGCACCACACGATCGCTGACCGCCCTCGACAAGGTGTTCGGCCCGCTCGTCACCGACGACACACTCGGCAGCGCGACGATTGCACCACCGCTCCCCGGTGATGCCGTGGCGGAGTTGCGCGAGCTGTTTGCCGACACGGGCGCGATCGCGCGCCCGGCAGATGCGACACCGAGTGATGAGGCACCTACCGACGCGACACCGGGCGACTCGCCGACACCGAGCGACTCGCCGACACCGAGCGGCGACACCCCAGTCGCAGATGTAGTCGACATCTCGTCGGTGACCAGTCGTGGGGCCACCGTCGGCGACTCAACGCCGTCACCGATCGTCATCGATGACTCCGACCACTTGTTGCCCCACGAACGACCAGAGGGTTCAGCCACGCTCACCCTCGACCCGACCAGCCCGTTCTCCGACGCGAGCACGGCCGTGCCGGGTGCTGGGGGTCTTGCCGATGTCATCAGCGATCGTCGCCTCGGTCGGCGCGCCTGGTGGAAGCGGATCGCGCGGGTGCGAATCTCGCCGCTCATTGGTTTCGCCGCGCTCATCGGCAGCGTCTCGCTGGTGCTCGTCGTTCTGGCGTCGCCAATCTTTGCGGTGCGCGACATCGAGGTCTCGGGAGCCACGTACACCGATCCGCTGCTGCTCGACAAAGTGCGGGATTCGTTGCGCGGGGCGAGCGTGTTCACGGCCGATCTCGATGGCGCACAGCGTCGCCTGGAGGGCGACCCGTGGGTCGAGCGGGCGCGGCTGAGTTGGTACTTGCCCGATCGCGTCGTCATCGAAATCGACGAACGAACACCCGTCGCCTGGTTCGTCGGTGTCGACAACCGCGCGCGAGTGCTCGATTTCACCGGACGAGTACTCGATGTGTTGGATGGTCAGCCCACGCAGTTCGTGAAGATTGAGGGCGTCGGCCCGAACCTGCCGGCGGGCACCGTCACGACGCCCGTCTACCAAGCGGCCGCGCAAGTGGCGATCGCATTGCCACCCGACACGTTGAAGCGCCTGAAGCATGTGACGGTGAATGGCCCTGAGTCGCTGGGGTTCGTGTTGAAGACCGGCACCGTGGTGAACCTCGGGGCGCCCGTCGACATTCGCAACAAGCTCACCATCGTGCAGACGGTGCTCACCCGCCAAGACCCAGAGTTCATCGTTGGCATCGATGTATCGGGTGGACAGCCGATCATCAACAACGGCTAGTGTGCCTACAGTAGAGGTTGAGCGTAAAGTTCAACTTGGGGGTCAGACACAACATGCCAAGCAACTCGCAAAATTCGCCAATCGCCGTCATCAAAGTCGTCGGAATCGGCGGCGGTGGTGTGAACGCCGTCAACCGCATGATTGACGCAGGGTTACGCGGCGTCGACTTCGTCGCCATCAACACCGACGCTCAGGCGTTGATCATGAGCGATGCGAGTTTCAAGATCGACATCGGTCGCGAACTCACGCGCGGTCTCGGCGCGGGTAGCGACCCGGAAGTGGGTCGTCAAGCAGCCGAAGCACACCGCGATGAGATTCAAGAGCACCTCGCTGGTGCCGACATGGTGTTCATCACCGCTGGTGAAGGCGGCGGAACCGGCACGGGTGCAGCCCCCATCGTCGCGGAGATTGCCAAGAGCGAGGGTGCGCTCACCATCGGCATCGTGACGCGACCATTTTCATTCGAGGGCCGTCGTCGTTCGGTGCAAGCCGACTCCGGCATCGCCAAGTTGAAGGAGAAGGTCGACACGCTGATCGTCATCCCCAACGAGAAACTGCTCTCGATCGCCACCGACAAGACCACCTTGCTCGACGCGTTCAAGAAGGCCGACGAAGTTCTGATGCAGGGCGTCTCGGGAATCACCGGCATCATCACGACCCCGGGTTTGATCAACACCGACTTTGCCGACGTGAAGATGATCTTGTCGAATGCCGGTTCGTCGTTGATGGGTATCGGCGTGGCGAGCGGCGACAAGCGAGCGTCCAACGCGTCACTTGCGGCCATCACTTCACCGATGCTTGAGTCGGCGATCGAGGGCGCCCGCGGCATCTTGCTGAACGTGGCTGGCCCGAGCGACATGAGCCTGTTCGAATTGAACGAAGCCGCCGAGACGGTGTCGCGCGTCGCGCATCAGGATGCCAACATCATCCTCGGCACCGTGATCGACGACGATCTTGGCGATGAAGTGCGCGTCACCGTGATCGCTTCGGGTTTCGAGCGCTGGGATGCCGGTGCGGGTCGCGTCGCCACGCGCGGCGATGGTTCTTCGTCGCGCGGTGAGCCGCGCCCCGATGGCAAGGGCAGTTCGCGCCTGCGCGAGATCTTCGGTTCGGCGGACGGCGGCGATGACGATGATCTCGACGTCCCCGACTTTCTCAAGTAGACGCGCCACAACCTGGCGCAATCGCGCAGATAGCGCGCGGCTGTTGAATCGTCGCCGAGGCCTCGTCGGATGAACGAAGCGACAGTTGCTGCACGACTCGCGCATCTGCGCAGCACGATTGCGCGGTCGTCAACTCGCGGGCCCGTCACTCTTTGCGCGGTGACGAAAGGGTTCGGCGCCGACGCCATCGCGATCGCCCAGCGACTCGGCTGCGACGCCATCGGTGAGAACTATGCGCAAGAACTCTCGACGAAACTTGCCGAGATTCACGCTGCTGGCGAGGCCAGCCCAAGTGGCGGACACCGCCGCGCCACGCATCCGCCGGTGCACTTCATCGGGCGGCTGCAGTCGAACAAGATTCGGTCGCTCGTCGGGCTCGTCGACGTGTGGCAGAGCGTCGATCGCGAGAGCCTGATTACCGAACTGGGGAAGCGGGCCGGTGGGGCGCACATCTACGTGCAGGTGAACGCCACCGGGGAGGCCGACAAGGGTGGTTGCCAACCCGCCGAGACCACCGCGCTCGTGCAGCGGGCGCGGAGTGTCGGGCTCGTCGTTGACGGTCTCATGACGGTCGGGCCGACCGATGCCGATGACGAGCGCACGCGGGCGGCGTTTCGCCTGGTGCGCCGGCAAGCCGATGACCTCGGCCTGGCGGGGTGCTCAATGGGGATGTCGGGCGATCTCGAAATCGCGTTGCACGAGGGCTCCACCCTCGTGCGCATCGGAACGGCACTGTTCGGCGAGCGTCCCTAAACCGTGCTATTTCGTGGGGTAATCTGACGGTATGTCGATGTTCCGCCGAGCGATGGATTACTTGGGTCTCGGGTCTGACGACGTGTACGACGACAGCGACCAGTCGGTGCGCTCTCGGCGACCGGTGCGCAATCGCGCCGAAGCCGACATTGGATATGACGACGAAGAAGATGACATCGTCGATGACGACGAAGGGTACGACGAGCCAGCACCCGTGCGCCGTGGGCGAGCGCGCGACGACTCCGGAGTCACGGTGCGCGGGCCCGTCGGTCAGCCACCGGCCAAGACGGTGAAGCCGCTCGACACGGCGAGCGTCGAGCCCGTCACGCTGAAGCCCACGTCGTTCGGTCACTGCAAAGAAATCGGCGAGCGATTCAAGAGCGGCCAGCCGGTGATCATGAACATGATCGCTACCAACGCCGAAGAAGGTCGTCGCATCATCGACTTTGCATCAGGCCTCACGTTCGCACTGAACGGTTCGCTCGAGCGCATCTCGCGCGGCGTGTTTCGCCTCACCCCCAACGGTGTGCGAATTCCGCGCGACTAACCGGCGACACCATCACCGAGTCGCCATGTTGAATGGAAGAGAGGCACAGCCATGATCAGCCAATTGATTTCCCTCTACACGTTCGTCATTTTCGTACGCATCATCCTCAGTTGGTTCCCGAGTCAGCCGGGTGGTGCACTGGGTTCGGTGAACCGCGTGCTCATTCAGGTCACCGAGCCCGTGCTCGGTCCGGCACGCCGACTCATCCCGAGCCTCGGGCCGATCGATATCTCGCCCATCGTCGTGGTGATTGCCCTCGGATTCGTGCAACGAATGCTGCAAAACGCCGGACTGTGAGCGACGCCAACTAATGGCCGACTCCACCACGAAAGGTTTGTCGGCGGCGAACCGGTATCCCGACGTCGCGGCGCAGCCCAACCTGCCGCACATCGAAGAAAAAGTGCTTTCTTACTGGGAGGCCGATCGCACGTTTGAGGCCTCCGTCGAGCAGCACCCGCGCACGAACGCTGGGCGCGCGCCGACCGGCGCAGCCGATCAGCACACAGGCGTGCACGACACGGAGTTCGTCTTCTACGACGGCCCGCCGTTCGCGAACGGCCTGCCGCACTACGGACACCTCCTCACCGGTTTCGTGAAGGATGCGGTGCCGCGGTATCGCACCATGAGTGGCAAGCGCGTCGAGCGGCGTTTCGGTTGGGATTGTCACGGTCTGCCCGCCGAAGCAGAAGCCGAGCGTCAGCTCGGTATCTCCGGTCGCCAGGCGATCACCGACTTTGGCATCGACAAGTTCAACGACCACTGCCGCACGTCGGTGCTGCAGTACACGAGCGACTGGCGGCGCTATGTAACACGACAAGCGCGCTGGGTCGACTTCGACAACGACTACAAGACGCTCGATCTTCCGTACATGGAAAGCGTGATGTGGGCCTTCAAGACGTTGTGGGACAAAGGCCTCATCTACGAGGGCTTCCGCGTGCTGCCGTACTCGTGGGCGCTGGAGACGCCGCTCTCCAACTCTGAGACGCGCATGGACGACACGTACAAGATGGTGCAAGACCCCGCGCTCACCGTCGGCTTCTTGCTGGAATCGGGGGAGCGTCTGCTCGCCTGGACGACGACACCGTGGACCCTGCCGTCCAACCTCGCTCTTGCCGTCGGCGCCGATGTGGAGTACGGCGTGTACGAACTCGACGGCACGCGGTACGTGATGGCCGCCGCGCGCCGCGAGGCGTACGAGCGCGAACTCGCCGGCGCGGAGCAGATTGGCGTGCTGCGCGGCAGCGAACTCGTCGGTCGCCGATACCAACCGCTGCTGCCGTACTTCGCCGACCGCGCCGCGCACGGGGCGTTCCGCGTCCTTGCCGGCGACTTCGTCACCACGCAAGACGGCACGGGTGTCGTGCACATTGCGCCGGGCTTCGGTGAAGACGACCAACGTGTGTGTGCCGAAGCGGGCATCGATCTCGTCGTGCCCGTCGACTCGCGCGGCAAGTTCACGCAAGAAGTCACCGACTTGGCCGGCCTGCAAGTGTTCGAGGCCAATCCACTCGTCATCAAGAAGTTGAAAGAGAACGGGGTCGTGCTGCGCCACGAAACCTACGACCACTCGTATCCGCACTGCTGGCGCACCGGCACACCGCTCATCTACCGCGCCGTGAGTTCGTGGTTCGTCAACGTGACGGCAGTGAAGGAGCGCATGGTGGCGCTCAACCAGCAGATCACCTGGGTTCCCGACCACATTCGCGACGGGTCGTTCGGCAAATGGCTGGAGAACGCGCGCGACTGGACGATCAGCCGCAACCGGTTCTGGGGTTCGCCGATCCCGGTGTGGCGCAGCGACAACCCCGAGTACCCGCGCATCGATGTGTACGGCAGCATCGCCGACCTCGAGCGCGACTTCGGCGTGCACGTGCAGGAACTGCATCGTCCGTTCGTCGACGACCTCGTGCGACCCAACCCCGACGATCCGACCGGCAAGTCGATGATGCGTCGCGTGCCCGAAGTGCTCGACTGCTGGTTCGAGAGCGGGTCGATGCCCTTCGCGCAGGTGCATTATCCGTTCGAGAATCGGGAGTGGTTCGAGAGCCACTATCCGGGTGACTTCATCGTCGAGTACATCGGCCAAACGCGTGGGTGGTTCTACACGCTGCACGTGCTGGCGACGGCATTGTTCGATCGTCCGGCGTTCAAGAGTTGCGTCAGTCACGGCATCGTGCTCGGCGACGACGGACAAAAAATGTCAAAGAGCCTGCGCAACTATCCCGACCCGATGAAAGTGTTCGACACGTACGGTGCCGACGCAATGCGCTGGTACCTGCTGTCGTCGTCGATCCTGCGCGGTGCGGACTTCTCCGTGACCGAAGCCGGCATTCGCGACACGGTGCGCCAGACAATCCTGCCGTTGTGGAACTCTTGGTACTTCCTCTCGTTGTACGCGAATGCGGAAGGCAAGAAGGGTGTCTTTGACACGTCGAGTGCGCACGTGTTGGATCGCTATGTGTTGGCCAAGACCCGCGCGCTCATCGACGCAACGACGACGGCATTCGAACGCAACGACCTGTTCGATGCCTGCGCGCAGGTGCGCGACTTCCTCGACGTGCTCACCAATTGGTACATCCGTCGCAGCCGCGACAGATTCTGGGAGGGCGACCAGGCGGCAATCAACACGCTGCACAGCGTGCTCGTCATCCTCTGTCGTGTCGCGGCTCCGCTGCTCCCGCTCACCACGGAGGAGGTGTATCGCGGCTTGTCGGGCGAGCGAAGCGTGCATCTCACCAGTTGGCCGACGACGCAAGGACTGGCAGCCGACGATGCATTGGTCGCCACGATGGATTTGGCGCGCGACGTGTGCTCGAGCACGCTGTCGGTGCGCAAGGCACACCAGTTGCGGGTGCGTCAACCGCTCGCCTCGCTCGTCGTGGCCAGTGCGCGAGCCACCACGCTCGGCGACTTCGCGGATGTCATCAAGGACGAAGTCAACGTGCGCAGCGTGGTGCTGAGTGCGAACGTCGACGAGCACGCCCGCCGCGAACTCCTCGTCACCCCGGCCGCCCTCGGGCCTCGCCTCGGGGCCGACACGCAGAAGGTGATTCGCGCCGTGAAGCAGGGTGACTGGTCGATTGACGGCGGTCGCGTCGTCGCCGGTGGGGTCGAACTGCACGACGGGGAGTTCTCGTTGAAACTCGTCGCCACCGGCGAGGGTGAACGGGGCAGCGCGGCACTCTCCGATGGTTCGGGCATCGTCGTCTTGGATCTCGCGGTGAACGACGACCTCAAACAAGAAGGTGTGGCACGCGATGTGATTCGTCTCGTGCAGCAGGCCCGCCGCGACGCGGGTCTGCACGTCTCTGACCGCATCCGGTTGACGGTTGGCGCACCTACTGATGTCGCCGCTGCAGTTCGCGCGCACGAGTCGATGGTGAAATCAGAAACCTTGGCGCGGGACGTGGTGCTCGCGGCCGTCGGCAACGGTCTTGCAGCCAACACCACGCTCGACGACGTACCACTCCACGTGGGTGTCGAGCGGCTACCCTGACGGGGTCATGAACGCCGCCGCGAAGCGCAAAGCCGCCGCCAAGAAGCGGGCGCAAGCCAAGAAGAAGGCGCAAGCCAGGAAAAAGGCCCTCCTCGCGGCCGCCAAGCGTCGCAAACTTGAGGAACTGAGGCGCAAGAAGGCCAAGCGACTGTTGGAGGAAAAGCGGCGCAAGGCCGCCCGCCAGAAGATCATCGACGCCCGCAAGCGAAAGGCTCGCCTGGCGCTCGAGGCCAAACGCCGTGCGGCACGAGCCAAGAAAGAAGCCAAGGCCAAGGCTGCCCGCAAACGCGCCGATGAACAGCGCCGCAAGGCCGCCAAGAAAAAGGCCGAGGCCGCCAAGCGCGCGGCGCGAGCCAAAGCCGAGGCGGCGCGCCGCAAGAAGGCTCAACAACGCAAGCTCGATGAGCGCAAACGCAAAGCCGCGCGCCTTGCTGCAGAGCGCGATCGCAAGCGGGCCCGACTCGAGGCGGAGCGTGAGCGCAAGCGTCTGGCGCGTGAGAAACTGGCCGAACGTAAGCGAATCCTGAAGGAGAGGTTGGCGGAGAAGAAGCGTCGCGACCTCGAGCGTCAGGTAGCGACCGAAGAACGTCGCCGTGAGCAGGCCCGCAAGCGCGCCATCATCGACGAAGAGCGGCGCGAGAAGCAGCGCGAGCGCGACAAAGTCACCAAGGCCAAGGAAGCCGAACGTCAAGCACGCGAAGCCGAGCGCGCGCGTATTCGCGCGATTCGTGATGAAGACGAACGCCGCATCCGCGAACAGCAAGAAAAGGCGATGGCCAAGCCGGTCAAGCCACCGATCATCAAGTATGAGCCCGTCGACGGCATCACCCCGACGAAGGACTTCGACGTTGCGTTCTTGCGTTCACAACGCCAGTTGCTCATTGAGAAGCGCGTGGAGCTGCTCGGGCAGGCCAAGCGTCTCGAGCAGGACGCGATGGAGATCGTCGACAACCAAGAGATGGGTGATGTCGACTTCGGCGAAGAGGGGGGCGAGGGCGACACGATGGTGGTCGAGCGTGAACGCGACCTCATTCTCTCCGAACAGGCGCGCCTGGAGGTTGAAGCCATCGACGCGGCGCTGAAACGCATGGAGATCGGCGAGTATGGCTACTCGTCGTACTCCGGTTTGCCGATTCCGCGCGAGCGACTTGAAGTGTTGCCGTGGACCACCGAGCTCGTCACCGAACGCGCCGGCGGTCTGGGCAATCGATGAGCCAGGTAGCGACGCGCAAACTCTGGTTGCTCATCGCTGCAATCGTCGTCGTTGACCAACTCACCAAGCACTGGGCACTCAACCGCCTGTCTGGCGGGCGCACCATCGACATCATCGGCTCGTTGCGCTTCAACCTGGCGTTCAACAGGGGCATGGCGTTCTCGCAGGCAACGGGCGCAGGACCGATCATTGGTGCACTCGCATTCGTCATCATCATCGTGATCGTGTTGTGGATGCGTCGTTCGGCAACCGGAGTTTCGGCAGTCGCCGCCGGGCTCATCGTCGGAGGCGCGCTCGGCAATCTCGTGGATCGGCTCTTCCGTAACGATGCGTGGTTGCGGGGCGCGGTCGTCGATTTCGTCGACTTGCAGTGGTTCCCGATCTTCAACGTCGCCGACTCGTGCATCACGATCGGCGCAGCGTTGATGGTTCTCGCCTCACTGCGCGCCAAGTCGGCGACGACTGCGGCGAGCAACTGAATCGCGGATGACGAGTGATGGCACACCGATGACCGACGACATTCATGACGATACGACGGGCACTGCGCGGCGCGTCACCGAGACGATTCCGGCGTCGCTTGCCGATGTGCGAATCGACCGCGTGGTGTCGTTGATCGCCGACATCAGTCGCAACGCAGCGGCAGCGCTGATCGAGTCCGGTGCCGTGACGCTCGACGGCGACGTGGTGTCCGCCGGTAAGGGAAAAGTGGCAACCGGGCAGGTCATCACCGTCGACATCTCAGCTGCGAGTGGCCCGGAGTTGCCAGCAGCCGATGCGAGCCAAACCCTCGATGTCATTCACGTGGATGCCGACGTGCTCGTCGTCAACAAACCGGCAGGTCTCGTGGTGCACCCTGGCGCCGGCAACAAGACGGGCACGATGGTCAATTACTTGTTGGCGGCCTACCCGGAGATCGCATCGGTCGGCGACCCGATGCGACCAGGCATCGTGCATCGCCTCGACGCGGGCACGACGGGTCTGGTTGCGGTTGCCCGCACGCAACTCGCCTACGAGTCGCTAGTTGAACAACTCACGATGCGCAGCGTGACGCGGGTGTATTCGGTCGTCGTGTGGGGAGTGCCGACGTCGCTCAACGGTGTGATCGATGCGCCCATCGGTCGTGATCAGCGGGATCCCACGCGCATGGCGGTGGTGGTCGACGGTCGGCCAGCCCGCACGCATTACGCGGTCGAACGCTCGTTCCGCGTTCCGAAAGATGCGTCGCTGGTCGAGTGTCGCCTCGAGACCGGGCGCACGCACCAGATTCGTGTGCACTTGGCGTCGATTGGTCATCCCGTCGTCGGCGATGCGCAGTACGGGGGAGTGCGGGCGGGAATCCGCGCTGCGCGACCGATGTTGCACGCCCATCGACTCGGATTCGATCATCCGCGCACTGGTGAGCGATGCGAGTTCGCGAGCGATTTGCCGGGCGATTTTGCAACGCTCGTGGCGTCGCTGAGTTAGCGCCGCGCGCGTTTCTTCCTGTCGGTCGCTTGGTCGGGCCACGGCGACTCGCCACGTGCGGCCGCCAGCACCGAACCGAGCGTGAACTTGGCGAGATGATCACGCATGTGATCGCCGACCGAGTGCCAGATCGCGAGCAACACGCACTGGCCTTCGTGGTCACAGGCACCGTCACGGTGTGGCTCGCCGAAGTCGCCGAGGGAGATCGGGCCATCAACGGCCGAGAGAATCTCCGACAGCAGGATCTTGTCGGGGTGGCGGGCGAGCGTGTAGCCGCCTCCGACACCACGCTTGGAATGCACGAGCCCCGCGCCCTTTAGGGCGAGGAGAATCTGCTCGAGATAGGGCTGGGGCAGCGCGGTACGCGTCGCGATGTCGCGCACCGAAATCGGGCCCGGCTCTTGTGCATGCAACGCCAGCGACAGCATCGCCCGACACGCGTAATCGCCGCGTGTGGAGACTCGCACGACACCATAGTAAGCGTCTCCCGCGGTGCGTGATAATCCGCCCCGCGCCACGCGAGACGCCGTCACGACCGATTCACCGCTAGACAACAAGGTGCGATGAACACGTCGGCGACCACCCCACCGGGAGGTGGCTTGCGCTCGCCGGAAGCATCACCCCGGCTGCCCGACTATGCGGGTGCGTGTGTCGCAAACATCGTGCCGTCGCTGCTCGGGCCGCGCGGCACGAATGGGCTGCCCGCCTACTTTCCCGATGTTGCGCGTGGTGCGCGGCAGGTGGTGCTGCTCGTGGTTGACGGGCTTGGCTGGCACCAGTTGCAGCGCCGCCTCGCCGCCGATCGCAACATCGCGCCGACGTTGGCGGCGATGCAAGGCGGCGCGATCACCACGATCGCACCGACTACCACGGTCACTGCTCTCACCTCGATCACGACTGGCGCGACACCCGGCGAGCATGGCCTCGTCGGATACCGCATCGACTTTGCGGGTCACGTCGTACAGATGTTGAAGTGGGCCGACTCCCGAGGGGATGCGCGAAAGCGTCTGGCGCCGCGGGATGTGCAACCTTGCCCGCCATTCCTCGGGGGCAGTATGCCGGTGTTGTCGAAAGCCGACTTCGATGGCACGGCCTTTACCGAATCACATCTGCGAGACCAGCGGATGCTGAGCTGGCGCGCGGTCTCCAGCATGGTGGTGGACGTGCGCACGATGCTGCAGGCGGGGGAGAAGTTCGTGTACTGCTATTACGACTGCGTGGACAAGATTGCGCACGAGCGAGGCTTCGGTGACTACTACGACTCCGAGTTACGCACCACGGATCGCCTGATTGCCGATCTGGCGTCAGTGCTGCCGCGCGATGCGGTGCTGTTGGTGACCGCCGATCACGGTCAGGTGATGGTGGGCGACAACACGCGACCCTTGCATCCCGACATCACCCGACTTGTGACGCACCAGTCGGGTGAGGGCCGCTTCCGCTGGCTGCACTCGAAGGGCGGTTGCATCGAGGACATCGTCTCCGCCGTTCGCCTGCATCACGGTGATGATGCATGGGTAATGACCCGCGACGAAATGATCGATGGTGGTTACTTCGGGCCGCGCGTGACGGATGTCGTGCGCAGGCGGCTTGGCGATGTCGCGGTCATGGCCCGCACCGACGTGAGTTTCGACGATCCCGCCGACAAGACGTACTTTGCGTTGCAGTGCCGACACGGGTCGCTCACCTCCGAAGAAATCGACGTGCCACTGCTGGCAGTTGCCGGTCGTTGATACGGCGTCGTTCATCGCTGATAGAACAATGGGACGATGACGAACCCCACCCCTGAACGCGGCGAGGTGCTGAGCGGTATGCAGCCAGGCAGTGTTTCGTCCGGTAGTGACGCCGCTGATGACGGCGACCTAGGCGACAACACCGAGAGCGTGCAAGAGCCCGCCAAGGTGATGCGCATCGGCTCGATGATCAAAGGGCTGCTCGACGAAGTGCGCCAGATGCAACTCGACGTGCCGAGTCGCGAACGCCTGGCAGAGATTTACGAGCGTTCGATCGTCGAACTTGCCGAGGCAATCTCGCCCGACTTGCGCGAGGAGTTGCAGAACTTGGCGTTGCCGTTCAAAGACGGCGAGGTGCCAAGCGATGCAGAGCTGCGTCTGGCAAAGGCCCAGCTCGTCGGCTGGCTCGAAGGACTGTTCCACGGCATCCAGGCGACGCTATTTGCTCAGCAACTCGCGGCACGCCAACAGCTCGAGCAGATGCGCCAGTTGCCACCGTCGGGCAACACACCGCCCGAGCGCCCGGGCACCTACATCTAGCGCGCGATTGTCGCGGCGGGCGTGCGTGCGCGCGTAAATTCCTGCCGTACCGCACAGCCCGCTGGTACTCTCGGCAGTCCTGCCGATGAGTTCATCGTTCACCCATCTCCACGTACACACCGAGTTTTCGATGCTGGATGGTGCGGCGCGTATCGACGAACTCATCGAGCGGGCGGTGAGCGACGGCCAGCCAGCAATCGGCATCACCGACCACGGCAACATGTACGGCGTTCTTGATTTCTATGAGGCGTGCCGCAGCGGTGGGCTGAACCCGATCATCGGCACCGAGGCGTACATGGCGTACGAGTCGCGCTTCGAGCGGCCGCAGCGACGCGGCAAACTCGACGACTCCGGTGGCGACACTGAGGCCGGTCGCAAGCTCTACTACCACCTCACACTGCTCAGCGAAAACAACACGGGCTATCGCAACCTCATCAAGTTGTCGAGCCTGGCGTTCTTGGAGGGCTACTACTACCAACCGCGCATGGATTGGGAACTGTTGGCGCGCCACCACGAGGGCCTCATCGCCACCACCGGGTGCCTCGGCGGGCATGTGCTGCAGGCGCTGTTGCGCGGCAACTACGACGAAGCCAAACAGACTGCGGCCCGCCTGCAGGAGATCTTCGGGCGCGACAACTTGTTCGTCGAACTGCAGGATCACGGCCTCGCCGAACAGCGTCGCACGATGGCCGACCTGATCAAGATCGCCCGCGAGATCAATGCTCCGTTGCTCGCCACCAACGACTCGCACTACGTGCACCGCCACGATGCCGAGGCCCATGACGCGCTGCTCTGCGTGCAGACGGGCTGCACGATCAATGATCCGAATCGATTCAAGTTCGAGGGCCAAGAGCACTACTTGAAGACGGCCGCAGAGATGCGGCAACTCTTCGCCGAAACCCCCGACGCCTGCGACAACACGTTGTGGATCGCCGAGCGGGCCAACACCACCATCGAGTTCGGCAACTACGTGTTGCCCGACTTCCCGATTCCAAACGGGTTCGCCGATGATCGCGCGTATCTCGCGCACCTCGCGCGGGAAGGCGCCACCATGCGCTGGGGTGCGAACGTGCCGAAGGATGTCGTCGAACGCATCGCCTACGAACTGAAGGTCATTTGTGACATGGGGTTCGCGTCGTACTTCCTCATCGTGTGGGATCTCATCCGTCACGCGCGCGAGCACGGCATCCGCGTGGGGCCCGGTCGTGGTTCGGCCGCCGGGTGCGTCGTCGCCTACGCGTTGCGTATCACCGACCTCGACCCCGTGAAGTACGACCTGCTCTTCGAACGCTTTCTCAACCCCGATCGCGTGTCGATGCCCGACATCGACATGGACTTCGACTCGCGCTATCGCGACGAGATGATCCGCTATGCGGCGGAGAAGTACGGCCGCGATCGCGTCGCGCAGATCATCACGTTCGGCACCATCAAGGCGCGCAACGCGGTGCGCGATGCGGCGCGTGTGCTCGGCAAGCCGTACGCGCTCGGTGATCGTGTCGCCAAACTCATGCCGCCGGTCGTGATGGGTCGCGACACCCCGTTGCGATACTGCTTCGAGCAGAACGAGAAGCACGCCGACGGGTTCCGGGCGGCCGCCGAACTGCGAACCGAGTACGAGCGTGATGCCGACGTGAAGCGTGTGGTCGACGTAGCGCGCGGGTTGGAGGGCCTCAAGCGTTCGGTCGGCATCCATGCCGCGGCGGTGGTGATCACGAAGGATCCGCTCACCGAATACCTGCCAATCCAACGCAAGGCCGAAGCGGGCCAGAAGTCTGAGGAGGCACCGACCGTCACCCAGTACGAAATGCACGGGGTGGAGTCGCTCGGCTTGTTGAAGATGGACATCCTCGGTTTGCGCAACCTCGACGTGATCACCGATGCGGAGAAGTTGTTGCGGCGGATGCAACCCGACTTCCGTATTGACGACATCCCGCTCGACGACCCCGCGACCTATCAGTTGCTGGCCAATGCCAACACGATCGGCGTGTTCCAGTTGGAATCTGCGCCGATGCGCGCGTTGCTGCGTTCGCTGGTGCCCAAACGCTTCGAAGACGTGGCGGCCGTCATCGCGCTCTATCGTCCGGGCCCGATGGCCGAGAACATGCACAACGACTACGCCGACTTCAAGAACTCGCGCAAGCCGGTGCGCTACTTCCATTCCGACGCCAGCGAGGTGCTCGGCGACACCTACGGTCTCATGATCTATCAAGAGAGCATCATGCGTGTGGCGCAGAAGTTCGCCGGGTACACGCTCGCCGAGGCCGACTCGTTGCGCAAAGCGTGTGCCAAGAAGGACCCGAAGGCGATGGCCGAGCAGCGACCAAAGTTCGTCGGTGGATGTGCGGCCAAAAATTACGGCGAGCCGCTCGGTCGCGAACTGTTCGGCATCATCGAGAAGTTCGCCGACTACGCATTCACCAAGAGCCATGCCTACGGCTACGGGCTCATCACGTATCAAACCGCCTGGTTGAAGGCGCATCACCCCGTCGAGTACTTCGCTTGTTTGCTCACGTCGGTAAAAGGCAACAACGATCGCGCGGCTTTGTATCTGGCTGACGCTGCCAGCAACCATGTTGCGGTGCGCACGCCCGACGTCAACACATCGGGTGTCGACTTCGAGCCGATTCCCGGCGAGAAGGCAGTGTCGTTCGGGCTCTCGGGCATTCGCAACGTGGGGGATGGTGCGGCGAGCATGCTCGTGGCGCACCGCGACGAGAAGGGGAAGTTTCTCTCCTTCTACGACTTCATCGAGCGTGCCCCCGAGCCGGTACTCAACAAGCGAACCCTTGAGTCGCTGATCAAGGCCGGTGCATTCGACTCGCTCGGTCATCCCCGGCGCGGATTGCTGGTCGTCTTCGAGGCGCTCGTCGACCAGACACTCATCCGCCGCCGCGAACGTGACCAAGGTGTGATGAGCCTCTTCGGCGATGCGCAAGAGGTCGAAGGCGGGTTCAGCGACCGTGCGGAGATTCCGGCGCTCAACTTTGACAAGGCCGAACAGTTGCGGCTCGAGAAAGAGATGCTCGGGTTCTACGTGTCAGACCATCCGCTGCGAGGTCTGGAAACGGTTCTGCAGCGGCGCGTGACATGCCCGATCGTCGACGTGCCCGAGCGCAACGAAGACAACCTCACGTTGGGCGGCGTGATCTCGGGCGTCGACCGCAAGTTCACGCGCAAGGGCGAACAGATGGCCACCTTTATGCTCGAAGATCTTGCCGGCTCGATCGAAGTGACGATGTTTCCCAAACTGTTCGCGACGCAAGGCCACCTCGTGGTCGATGATCAAATCGTCGTGATTCGTGGACGACTCGACCGACGCGATGAATCGCGCTCGATCTTCATGGCGTCGGATGTGAGCGTCGTCGACGTGCCCAAAAACGGTATTGAGTCGCTCTACATCGACTTCGCTCGCCGCACAGTGGGTGCCGCGGAGGTCAACGTCATTCGCGAATTGCTCGAGCAGCATCCTGGTGACTCACCGGTGTATCTGTCGTTCGGAGACAAGACCGTGGCGCTTGGCGCCGAGTTTGCGGTGGACATCGGCAAAGTGATTGGCCTGCTGCGCGCCAAGTTTGGTGACGGCGTTTCCATTCGCTGAAGTCGCGGTGCGAATCCAAAAAACCGCTGGCAGAATGGAGGGGTGAAAGTTGCTACTCGCGATGCGAGCGCGCTGACCGACGCCGACCTCGATGAATTCGCGGCGATGGGTGGCGCGTTCGGCATTGGTGCGGTGTCGAAGGCGAAAGACACATGGGTGCTGGCGACAACTGCCCACGAGGGCAAGACGCTGGTGGGCTTCATGTTCCTCACGCTCGAGCGCCTCGGTGGCACGCCCTGCGTCGTGATGGGTTTGCTCAGCGTGAAGCGGACGCCCAAGCGCGACGTGGCGATGAAGGGTCTCATGACCGAGGCCTATCACCGCTCGCTGATGGCGTTCCCCGACGAAGACGTGGTCGTTGGTGCGCGGTTCATCAAACCTGAAGGCCTGGAAGCGTTCACCGCGCTCACCAGCATGATTCCGCGACCGAAGTACAACGCCGTCGGTGAAGAGCGAGCGTGGGGCCGACGTCTGGCGCGTCGTTATGCGATCGAACCGCAGTACGACCCGGCAACGTTCATCGCCAAGTCGAATGCGCAGACCGGTTTCATCGACTACGAGCCCGCGAAGAAACCGAAGATCCCGGCCGATATCGCCGCCATGTTCAAGGGTGTGAACATCGCGAAGGGTGGCGTCATCATCGTGCACGGCTGGACGATGGCAGAATCGCTCGCCAAACTCGGCAAGAAGCGCTAGACGTTTCGTCGCCGTGAGCGACCCCGCACCACTGAACGGCATGTCGCCAGCGAGCGAATTCCGCGAACTCGTCGCGTCGCGTCGCATGGTGCGCGCGTTTCGTAGCGACCCCGTCGACCATGCGTTGCTCGCTGCGCTCGTCGACACGGCGTCGCGCTCGCCCTCGGCAGGCAAGACGCAAGGATGGAATCTCGTCGTGCTCGAAGGAGCGGCAACCGAGACGTTCTGGTCGGCCACGATGACGAATGAGACGCGAGTCGGGTTTCGCTGGCGGCATCTCTTCGCGGCACCGATGATCGTTCTGTCGTTTGCCGATCCGCAGGCGTATCTCGACCGCTACTCGGAGTCCGACAAGTCGCGCAGTCAGCGGGGCGATGCGGGCGCTGATCTCGGCGGATCGCTCGCCGCTTGGCCGGCACCGTATTGGACGATCGACGCGTCATTCGCGACGATGACGCTGCTACTCGCGGCGCACGATGCAGGACTGGGGGCGCTCTTTTTCGGAGTGTTCCGCGGCGAGGAGGAACTACGTCGCACGCTCGGGGTGCCGCCGCGACTGCAGTTACTCGGTGCGATTGCGCTCGGCTACGAACGCATGCCAACCGAGGCCGAGACGAACGACCCCGCATTCGGGCGCGGGCTGAGTGCCGCGCGGTCGCGCGCGGCGACGAGCGACATCATCCACTACGGCGCCTGGTAGGGCGATGAGTGCCGCCACATGTGGCGGGGCACGAACAAGGTGTTGGCGTTGCTACGCGCCCGACAGCGCCGACCGCAACGACGCCACGAGTTCGTCGCGCGTTGATGCCGGGGCCTGGCAGGCGTACTGCCGGCACACGTAGGCCAGCCCATCCCGCCGATCGGCAAACAGCGGCGACTCCAGCGGCTCGCCCCACGCGAGCACGACGGTCGGCAACCATTGCGACTGCACGAACTGCACGAGGTCGCCGCGTTTGCCCGTGATGGCGACTTCGGTCGCGCCAACATGTCGCAGATGGAGCGCAGAAAGCAGGTGCGGGAAGGCCGTCGGAGCACGCTCGATAATGCGGGCGAGCAACTTGAAGATGTCATCGGAGCGCTCTCGGTACGTTTCGTTGCCGGTGAGTGCGGCCAGGCGCTGCAGGGCGAACGCGGCGACGGAATTCGCCGACGGGGTCGCATTGTCGATGAGGTCCTTTTGCCGCACGATGAGTCGTTCGCCGTCGTCGGGGGTGGTGAAGAGACCACCAGCGGCTGCATCCCAGTGATGTGTGATGAGCTGATCGGCCGCCTCACAGGCGAGCGATACCCATCGCGCGACTCCGGAGAGTTCATAGAGACGCACGAACGCATCAACGAGGTTCGCCAAGTCGGCCGCCATTGCGAGATGCTTTGGCGTTGCATCGCGATGCCAGGTGCGCAACCAGCGTCCGTCGGCGCGCCGCATCGTCGTAGCGACGAAGTCACCGGCACGCTGGGCGGCGAGTGCCCACGCGTCGTTTCCGTAGGCGCCGGCAGCCTCAGCGAGGGAGGCGATCATCAACGCATTCCACTCGGTGATGACCTTGTCATCGAGGCCGGGTCGATGGCGGGTGTTGCGGGCGGCGAACAGTAGATCTCGAATCGTTTGGACGTCGTCGCTGCGCAACAGTTCGCCACGGTGGTGTAGTCGGCAGGGGATTGATGCACCCTCAAAGTTGCCCGCGTCGGTGATCTCGTACCAGTCGAGGGCGAGCGGCACGAGATGCTCCGGCACGATGCGCCGCACCTGGTCGGGAGTGAACACATAGAAGTGACCCTCGTGGGAGTGGCCAGCCTCATCGAGCGAGTCGGCGTCTTCGGCGCTATAGAACGCGCCTTCGGGTGAGGTCATGTCCCGCAGGACGTATTCCACGGTTTCGTGCACCACCTGTCGCCAGCGCGGCTCACGCAAGGCGAGCGACGCGTGCAGGTACGGGCGCAGGAGCAACGCCTGGTCGTAGAGCATCTTTTCGAAATGCGGCACGAGCCATCGTTCATCGACGCTGTAGCGCGCAAAGCCGCCACCGAGGTGGTCGTACAGGCCGCCCGATGCCATCGCATCGAGCGAGGTGGTGATGATGTGGCGCGTGCGCGACGACTCATCGTTGAGGTATGAACGCAGCAGCACCTCGAGTGCCATCGTGGACGGGAACTTCGGTGCCGCACCGAAGCCACCCCAGGCTTCGTCGAATGTGGAGTCGTACTGTGTCACGGCGGCGGCGAACACATCGATCGTCGGCAGATTCGGATTCGCCTCGATTTGTGACGTGCGACCGATGTTCTCGACGAGCGCGTCGACGTTGTTGTCGATGTCGGTGCGGCGATTTCGCCACGCGTCGTCGACCGCATCCATCAACTGCAAGAACGTCGGCTTCGGGTAGTACGTGCCGCCGAAGAATGGGTGTGCTTGCGGGGTGAGGAACACCGTCATCGGCCAACCGCCGCGCCCGGTCATCGCCTGCACCGCATCCATGTAGACACTGTCGACGTCGGGCCGTTCTTCGCGGTCGACCTTCACGTTCACGAACAAGCGATTCATCACCGCGGCGACCTCGGCATCCTCGAACGATTCGTGCGCCATCACGTGACACCAGTGGCATGCGGAGTAACCAACCGACAACAGCACCGGCACGTTGCGGCGCTTGGCCTCGGTGAACGCCTCGTCGCACCACGGCCACCAGTCGACGGGATTGTCGCGATGTTGACGCAGGTAGGGCGACGACTCGTGGGCGAGTCGGTTCATTGCAGTGCTCAGGCGCCGACTGCGTGGTACCCGCCGTCGACGTGCACGATCTCGCCGGTGGTGGCGGGGAACCAATCCGACAGCAACGCACAGCAGGCGCGGGCGACGGCGGTGGAATCGTGGATGTCCCAGCCGAGCGGGGCGCGGGCATTCCAGATGTCCTCGAACTGGGCAAAGGACGGGATCGACTTGGCGGCCATCGTGCGAATCGGGCCGGCGGCCACCAGGTTGCAGCGAATCTTGCGGGGGCCCAGTTCGCGCGCCAGATATCGACTGGTGGACTCGAGTGCCGATTTCGCCACGCCCATCCAGTTGTACGCCGGCCAAGCGACGGTGTTGTCGAAGTCCAGCCCGACGATGCTGCCGCCGTCGTTCATGAGTGGCACGAATGCGTCGGCGAGTGTCTTTAGTGAATACGCCGACACGTGCACCGCGACGGAGACGTCTTCCCACGTGGCGCCCATGAGATCGTCACCGAGGCACGCTGCCGGTGCAAATCCAATGGAATGCAGCACGCCGTCGACGCCGCCGAGATGTTGGCGGGCGGCCTCGCGAACAGACTCCACGTGGTCGGCGTTCGTCACATCAAATTCGGCGACGGCCGGCACGGCTGAGAGTTTCTTGGCGGTGCGCTCGGTGATCGACAGCCCGCGCCCGGCGCCCGTGAGCAGCACCGTGGCGCCCTCGGCAATCGCGAGTTTTGCTACGCCGTAGGCGAGCGATGCGTCGGTCAGCACACCCGTGATGACGAGACGCTTACCCGCGAGAATCGCCACGTCGCTACGGTAGTGGACGTGTCAGGTTCGTTCCCGAGCATTGGATTCATCGGTGGCACGGGCCCGGCGGGTTCGGCACTGGCTACGCGACTCGCGTCGGTCGGCTATCCGGTGTGCATCGGGTCGCGCACGAAAGAACGCGGCGCAGAAGTTGCGGCAGAGTTGTGCGCAAAGTGGGCGAGCCGCAACCTGCCCGTGAGTGGTGCCGACAATGCGACGGCGGCGCAATGTGAAGTGATTGTGCTGGCAACGCCGTGGGATTCCGCCGCCACCACGGTCACCGAACTCCGTGATGCCCTGCGCGGCAAGGTGGTGATCACGATGGCGAATGCACTCGTGCGAGTGGGTAAGGAGTTTCAGCCGCTGATTCCACCGCGCGGCAGCATCGCCGCACACGTGCAGGCCGCCATTCCGCAGTCGCGGGTCGTCGCGGCGTTCCAGCATTTGCCGGCCACCGAACTTGGGGCGCTCGACCATGAGGTCGACAGTGATGTGCTCATCTGTTCCGACGACCGCGACGCGACAGCGACCGTCAGTGAGATGGTGTCGCGCATCGCGGGCTGTCGACCGCTGAACGCGGGTCTGTTGTCGAATGCACTCGCCATCGAAGCGCTGACCGCCGTGTTGTTGCAATTGAACGTGCGCTACAAGACGCGCGTCGCCCCACGTTTCACCGGGATTGATTAACCGCAACAGTGCGTCTGTACGACACGTCGCGACGCGAGATCGTTGACTTCACGCCGGGGGACGATGTGAAGATGTACGTCTGCGGGGTCACGCCGTACGACGCCACGCATCTCGGGCACGCATTCACGTTCGTGGCCTACGACATCCTCATCCGTCGACTGCTCGACACGGGTCGCAGCGTCAAGTGTGTGCGCAACGTGACCGATGTCGACGATCCGCTGTTTGCCAAGGCGCGCGAACTCGGCATCCACTATCTCGATCTGGCGGCGCGTGAAGAGCAGCGACTCGAAGACGACCTACGGGCGATGAACTTCATTCCCATGTATTCCACGCCGCGCGCGTCGTCGGCGATCTCCGACATCCGCGGATTCATCGGCATGGTGCTCGATCGCGGCTATGCCTACGAGGCCGGTGGCTCGGTGTATTTCGATGTGGGGCGGTACGCCGAGTTCGGCTCCGTGTCGCACTACGACCGCACGAAGATGCTGATGCTGGCCCGCGAGCGTGGGGGCAACGTCGACGACCCGCACAAGCGCGACCCGCTCGATTTCGTGCTGTGGCAACCCTCGGCCGCCGACGAACCGTCGTGGGACACGATCTGGGGCGCGGGACGACCGGGCTGGCACATCGAGTGCAGTGCCCTCGCCCTGCGCGAACTCGGGGCGACCATCGACCTGCACGGCGGCGGCACCGACCTCATCTACCCGCACCACGAATGTGAGCGCGCGCAGTCAGAGGCTGCGACGGGCCAGCCATTCGTGCGGCACTGGATGCACGTGGCCATGGTGTGGATGGACGGCCACAAGATGTCCAAGAGCCGCGGCAACCTCGTCTTTGTCGACCAGTTGCGGAAACGGTACGACCCGCGGGCGATTCGGCTCGGCCTCATCGTGAACCACTACCGCCACGAGTGGGAGTGGGACGAAGGTCTCATCGACCGAGCCACCGATCGACTTGGCAAATGGTCGGCTGCTTCGGTTGAATCAGGGGGTCGTAATTCGCGCATCAAAGAAAGAGGTCTCGGGGTGCTGCAGTCGGTTCGCCATCATCTTGACGACGACCTTGACACGCCCAGCGCCGTTGCGGCAATCGACGAGGCTGCGCGGCAAGGTGTGAACGTGCGCGACGCAGCCGCACTGTTGGGGGTGGTGTTGTGAACGACAAGTTCGTCGCGCCGGGCCAAGCGAAGCAATTCCCAGATTGGGTGTTCGACGGCGCCACGCAGTTTCAGGCACGACTACGCAGCATCGTGCAGCCGATTGCGCGTCGAGCCTGGAAGTTCGAATTGTCGGGCTTTGATCGTCTGCCACGGCATGGCGCAGCATTGCTGTGCCCGAACCATATCAGTTTTCTCGACTCCGCACTCGTGATGATTCTCTCGCCGCGCAATATCTCGTTCATCGGCAAGAGCGAATACATGGACTCGTGGAAGACGCGCTGGTTCTTCCCGAAGGTCGGCATGATCCCCGTCGATCGCAGCGGTGGGGAAAAATCGCATGCGGCACTCGATGCCGCCGAGCGGGTGTTGCAGCGCGGCGAATTGTTCGGCATCTTTCCCGAAGGCACGCGCAGCCGCGACGGCATGTTGTACAAGGGTCACACTGGCGCCGCGCGATTGGCGTTGAAGGTCGGCTGCCCGATTTTCCCGGTCGGCATCGTCGGCACGCGCGAGATTCAGCCGCCCGACGCTCCGCTGCCCAAACTCGGTGGGCGGGTAAAGATTTCGATTGGTCGACCGATCGAAGTGTCGCGTTACACGGCGCGGGGGAACGACCCGATGGTGTTGCGGGAGATCACCGACGAGTTGATGTTCGAGATTCGTGAGATGACGGGTCAGGAGTACCGCAACACGTACGCCACGAAGAAGCGCACGGAGACGATCGTCGCCGAGACGGCCGAGATTCCGCGCTTCACCGACGCGCACATCGCCTACGCGGAGAAGCAGCACGCGTAGAATTCAGAGGGTATGTCCGGCTCAGCGTTGATTGACGTTCGACTGCCAGATGGATCGAGCAAGCAGATCACCGAGGGTTCCAACGCCCTGGATGTAGCCGCCGCGATCGGTTCGCGTCTCGCCAAGGCTGCCGTTGCCGCGGTGGTCAACGATCACGAGGCAGATCTCACCGCACCGCTCGCCAACGGCGATCGGGTTTCGATCATCACGGCCGACAGTGACGCTGGACGCCACGTGTTGCGACACTCCACCGCACACGTCTTGGCTCAAGCCGTGTTGCAGTTGTTCCCCGGCGCCAAGTTCACCATCGGTCCGGCGATCGAAGACGGCTTCTACTACGACTTCGACCTGCCGGGCGGACGCACGTTCACCGACGAGGACCTCGTGGCAATCAGCGAGCGAATGAAACAGATCGTCGACGCCGACCAGCCGTTCGTGCGCTCAGAGTTGTCGCCGAAGGAAGCGCTACACGTCTTCGCCGACCAGCCCTACAAGTGCGAGATCATCCAGCGCGTCACGGCGGGTGCCGCCGATGATGGCGACGCCGGCGAGGTCGGGGGCGGCGACTCGGTCAGTGTGTACCGCAACAGCGACACATTCGTCGACTTGTGCCGCGGCCCGCATGTGCCCAGCACTGGTCGGCTGGGGCACTTTGCACTGATGAAGGTGGCAGGCGCCTATTGGCGTGGCAACGAGAAGGGCCCGATGCTGCAGCGCATTTATGGCACGGCGTGGGAGTCAAAGGCTGCGCTGCAAGAGCATCTCGTGCGTTTGGAGGAAGCCGAAAAGCGCGACCATCGCAAGCTCGCCACGGAGATGGATCTGCTGTCGTTTCCGAGTGAACTCGGTGGCGGTCTGGCGGTGTGGCACCCGAAGGGGGCGATCGTGCGCAAGTTGATGGAGGACTACAGTCGTGAACGCCACCAAAACGGCGGCTACCAATTCGTCTATTCGCCCCATCTCGCGAATGCCCAACTGTTCGAGACCTCGGGCCACCTGCACTTCTACAAAGACGGCATGTACCCGCCGATGGAGATGGACAACGGCACGTATTACCCGAAGCCGATGAACTGCCCGATGCACTGCCTGATTTATCGCGATCGTCAGCGCAGTTACCGCGAGTTGCCGTTGCGGTTGTTC
The DNA here is from genome assembly GCA_016870295.1 of Actinomycetota bacterium. Taxonomy (GTDB): domain Bacteria; phylum Actinomycetota; class Acidimicrobiia; order Acidimicrobiales; family Ilumatobacteraceae; genus F1-60-MAGs027. Next base: position 3,623 of record VGBY01000002.1, on the reverse strand, counting down.
GAACTGGGCACGGTGTACCGCTACGAACGCGCCGGCACGCTGCACGGACTCTTGCGTATTCGTGGTTTTACGCAGGACGACAGCCACATCTTCTGCACGCAGGAGCAGCTCGCCGAGGAGATCGCGTCGCTGCTCGACTTCGTGTTGTCGGTGTTGCGCCGATTCGGGTTCGACGACTTCTCCTACAAGTTGTCAACGCGCAACAAGGAGAAGTCGGTGGGCTCCGATGAGATCTGGGAAAAGGCCACGGCAGCGCTGCGCAGTGCACTTGAGCGGCTCGGCGTGCAGTACACCATCGGCGAAGGTGACGCCGCGTTCTACGGACCGAAGATTGACGTCGACGTGCGCGATGCAATCGGTCGCAAGTGGCAACTCTCTACGATCCAGGCCGACTTCCAGTTGCCCGAACGATTCGGCTTGGAGTACGTCGGCGCGGACAACCAGCGCCACCGCCCGATCATGTTGCACCGTGCCTTGTTCGGTTCGATCGAACGGTTCTTCGGCGTGCTGCTCGAGCACTACGGCGGTTCGTTCCCCACATGGTTGGCGCCGGTGCAGGTGCGCATTCTTCCGGTCACGACTGCCCACGAAGCGCATGCCGCGTCCCTCGTCGATCGTCTGGCAAAGGACTGCTTCAGGGTGGACACGATCGCCGCCGATGAGCAACTCGGCAAACGCATTCGGGCGGCAAAGCTGGAGCGCGTGCCGTACGTCTTGGTGGTCGGCGACGATGACGTAAAGGCCGGAACCGTCGGCGTGAATCCGCGCGGCGGCGAAGTGCAGCGTGACACGCCGTTCGAAACGTTTGTCGAGCGACTGCGCGTCGACGTGCTCGAGGGTTCGGGCCGCTAGGCACACCGATGTTGGAGCGTCTGTGGGCGGGGTGGCGCGCCGAGTACGTCACGGGCTTCGGACCAGAGGGCAACAACCCGCCGTCTGGCGGAGAGTCGATCTTCGCGCGAATCTTGGCGAGTGGATTGCCTGACGTCGACACCCACATCGTGCATCGCGGGCCACTGTGCTTCGTGATTCTCAACGCCTACCCGTATTCGAATGGTCACTGTCTCGTATTGCCGTACCGACAGGTGGCGAACCTCGAAGATCTCACCGACGACGAGCGCGACGAGTTGTGGCTGACGGTGCGCGACGCCACGCTCGCACTGAAAAAGGCATATGCGCCAGCAGGCATGAACGTGGGTCTCAACCTCGGCGCGCCGGCGGGCGGCAGCGTGTCGCAGCACTTGCACGTGCACCTCGTGCCACGCTGGGTTGGCGACACCAACTTCACCGTGGCCGTCGCGAACACGAAAGTGCTCTCAGAGACCCTCAACAGCACTGCTGCGCGACTGCGTGCCGCGTGGCCGACGAAGCAGCGATGACGAACGACAACGGTGCGGGCGGGAGCCCCGACGAAATTCGCGACCAACTGCCGGCCGATCTCGATGTAACGGGGTTCGTCGGGCCGTACCAGTTCCCCGACAACAGTCGGCGTCGGATTCCGGCGTACCTGTACCTGGCGATTGCCGCACTGTGCATGGTCGCCTGGTTCATGAATCGAGACGGCGATACGGCTCTCGTGAACGACGGCGTTTTGTATGCCGCGGTGTTGTTGGCGGCGTTCGCCGTGTACGGCTTGTCGTCTTCGTGGCGGATGAAGGTGGATGAACGCGATGCACTCGTGCGCGCCACCCAAGCAGTCGGATTCGCAGTGGGGCACGCGTCGGCGCAGCAGGTATGGCGTGGGTTACGCAGTCGACCGACGTGGCGCGTGTTTTGTTACAGCGCGCAGGAGCCACCGCATCAGCGCGGCCTCGTCCTCATCGACGCCATCGATGGTCGCATCGTCGAATGTCTCGTCGAAGACAACCCCGACCGTCACAAGTAGCCTTGACTCGTGTTTGACGGCAAGTTTCGTGTGCACGTCGAGAAGTACGTGCGTCCGATCGGCGTCACACTGACCCGCACCAAGATCACTCCCGACCATCTCACCGTCGTGGGTTTGCTGTTCTCGATTGCCGCCGCGATCACGATTGGTGCCGGCTACTTGCGCGTCGGTCTCCTGCTCGTCATCGCAGCGGCGCTGCCCGACCTGCTCGATGGAGCGTTGGCCAAGGCGTCGAACGTGTCCAGCCAGCGCGGTGCATTCTTTGATTCCACCGTCGATCGCGTGACCGACGCGTTCATGCTCGGCGGCGTCGCGTGGTATCTCGCCGAGACGCGCGGTGGCACCGCTGCGGTGTTGCCGTTTGCGGTGATGGCGGTGTCGTCGCTGATTTCTTACCAGCGTGCGAAGGCCGAATCGCTCGGCATCCAAGCCAAGGGTGGGCTGATGGAGCGTGCCGAGCGCATCGTCATCCTGTGCGTCGGGCTGTTGTTCGACTCGGGTCTCTACTGGGTGATGTGGGCGATGCTCGTGCTGGTGTCGGTCACCGCCGTGCAACGCTTCGTGAAGATCTGGCGACAAGCGGCTGTCGCACCGTCGACCGCCGAGCGTCTGGATGCCCGACGCTCGCGCCGCGCATCGCGCCGCGCCGCGTTTGCCGATCGTCGTGCCCGCCTCGGTTCGCGCCGTCGCGATGCCTGACGATCGCAGCCCCGGTATCGCGTTTCGCCTCGCCAATTTGGTTGGTGCCGCTACACCTGCGGTGGTATCGCACGTTGCAGCACTGTCGCTTGGTGGCCTCGGGGCGGTGGCGATGCGTCGTGAGCGACGCCTCGTGGAGCGTCATCAGCGCCGCGTATCGCCGCACCTCACACCGCTGCAGATGCAACGCCGCGTCAATGACGCCTTCCAGAGTTACATGCGTTATTACGTCGAGACGTTTCGACTTGCTTCGCTCACCAACGCAGAAATCGATGCCGGCTTCAGCGTGGAGGGTTACGCGCACATCGAACAGGCCCTCACGCAGGGCAAGGGGCTCATCCTTGCGCTGCCGCACGTCGGCGGATGGGAGTGGGCAGGGCGGTGGCTCGCGCAGCGCGGGCTGAAGGTGAGTGCCGTCGTCGAAAAACTCGAGTCCAAGGAGGCGTTCGAAACGTTTCTCGACGTGCGCCGCGCGCTCGGTGTGAACGTGATTCCGCTCGACGACCGTGCCGGTGTGGCGGTGCAGGAGGCACTGCGCGACCAACACGTCGTATGTCTGATGAGTGATCGCGACATCCAACGCAACGGTGTAGAGGTGAACTTCTTCGGAGAGACGACGACCATCCCGGCGGGTCCGGCATTCTTCTCATTGCGCACCGGCGCACCGCTCATTGCCGCCGCGGTGTATTTCACGCGTCGTGTCGATGGCCACCACACCGTGGTGCGACCGCCGATCGCGCTCAGCGAGCGTGGCGGTCTGCGCGACGACATCCAACGACTGTCGCAATTGTTGGTGGCCGAACTCGAGACGCTCATCCGCCGCGCGCCAGAACAGTGGCATTTGTTCTCCCCGAACTGGCCGAGCGACCCCGGCTACTAGTCGCTCCGTCGCGCGACGGGGCCGTGCGCTACGCGTACGCCGCAAACAGGTTGGCAACACCCTTGGCTTGACCGCCATCCACCGCCGACATCACGGCCACCGGCATCACGCCGGTGGCGAACCACGCGGCAAAGCGTTCGCGCACGAGCGCGGCCGGGC
>VGBY01000001.1 GCA_016870295.1 Actinomycetota bacterium | reverse complement strand
TTGGGTGCGGCGAAAGCAAGCGGCAAGCCAACCCTTTTGCTGTGCACGTCGGGAACTGCGGCAGCGAATTTCTATCCCGCGGTCATCGAGGCTTCGCATGCCGAGGTTCCGCTGATCGTGTTGACAGCCGACCGTCCACCGGAGCTGCAGGGTGTCGGTGCTCCGCAGACCATCGATCAGAAGCACCTGTACGGGGGTGTCGTGCGCGCGTACCTCGATTTGGGCGTCGCCGACGATGAGCGAAGCGATGAGTGGCGGCGAGCGGCACGACGCGCGTACGCGAATGCGATGGGTGAGCGACCAGGTCCCGTGCAGATGAACCTGCCGTTTCGTGAGCCGCTCGTTGGAGTCGTCGGTCCGCTACCAGCTCGCGATGAATGGAGCCGTGCTTCGCGATCCAAACCCATCGGCACTGAGGCGTTGTCGAAGATCGGTTCACGACTGCGTGGCCGACGTGGTGTCATCGTCGTTGGTGAGCGCGGGGTTGCACGGGAAGCGGTGCAGCAGCTGGCGAGCCGGCTCGCGTGGCCGATACTGGCGGACCCGCTCAGTGGTTGCCGTAGCGATTCAGAACATGCTGTGCGGCACGCAGATGCGTGGCTGCGCGACGGCGACATTGCGGCATCTTTGCGACCCGACGCCGTATTGCGATTCGGAGCCCTGCCAGCGTCAAAAGTGGTGAATGGTTGGCTCCGCGATTCGCGTGCCGAAGTCACCGCCGTGACGAAGTCGCCGTTTCTTATCGACCCTGAGCGCCAAGTATCGATGCACGTGGTGACCGACGCTGATCGGCTGTGCGCAGATCTGCTACAGGTAGTTGCCCCGAGCGAGTCATCCTGGCTTCAGCGCTGGACGACCGCCGAAGCTGCAGCGCGCAGCGTGATAGCCGGACAGTTGGACAACGAGACCGTGCTCAGTGAGCCCGGGATCGCACGGAATGTGCTCGCAGCGTTGCCGTCCGGCTCGCAATTGATTGTTTCGTCATCGATGCCAATCCGTGACGTGGAGTGGTACGGCGCAACATCGAGCCACGTGCGCGTCATGGCGAATCGGGGGGCGAATGGCATCGACGGTGTGGTGTCTACAGCCGTCGGCGCTGCACTGGCGAGCGGGCTGCCTACCGGACTGCTCATCGGTGACGTGGCATTCCTTCACGACTCGAACGGATTCATCGATCTCGTCGAACGACAGGTTGACCTTCGAGTGGTGGTGATAGACAACCGTGGAGGCGGAATCTTCTCGTTCTTGCCACAACGTGACACCCTCGAATCTGATCGGTTTGAGCAACTTTTCGGTACGCCTCACGGCACGGACTTGGCGGCTCTGGCTGCGGCACATGGACTGCGGACAACACACGTCTCAGGTAGCGCCGAACTGCGTTCTTCCGTCGCGCGGCAAGGCCCGCAGGTCATCATCGTGCGTACGGATCGCGACGCGAACGTCGCCCGCCATGCTGAGCTGCAACAGTTGGTGATTGCGGCCGTCAAGGCGGGCTAGTCAGCGGTCGCGCGGGGCAACGTTACGGACGCACGATCGCGGCCAGCATTGCCTGAAACTTTGCTTGCGTCTCGGCGAATTCCGTCTGCGGCTCGCTCTCGGCAACGATGCCACCTCCCGCAAAGAGTCGTGCGCTTCTGCGGTCGGCCGAGAACTCTGCGCATCGAATTGCGACGGCCCATGTGCCGTTGCCGTGACGATCAACCCAGCCGACGGAACCTCCGTAGCGACCGCGCTGCATGCCTTCGTGGCTGGCAATGAGTCGTAGCGCTGTATCGCGCGGATGGCCACCGAGTGCGGGTGTCGGGTTCAACGCAACGACGAGATCAATCACGCTCGGCAGCGGTTGCGACAGCCGCCCTTCGATGCGGGTGCCGAGATGCTGCACATTGGCGACCGCGATGACATCGGGTTCGGGCTGCCAGTCCAGGTACGAGCACCACGGCAGCAACGTGTCGTGCACCATGTCAATCACCACGCGGTGCTCAATCTGATTCTTGGCGCTCGCTCGCAGACCCGCCGCGAGTTGCGCGTCCACACTCGGGTCGCCAGTGCGTGGGCAGGTGCCGGCCAGCGGCAGGCTGCGCACCTCGTCTCCGAGTCGTTCGACCAACAGTTCCGGCGACGCGCCGACGAACCCATCAATGCTGTATCGGTAACTGGATCCGAATGTCGCCTTCAGGCGTCGGAGTAGCGCGTGAATGTCGATCTTCTGCGACGACTCCACAATGATGTCCCGGGCAATGACGGCCTTGGTGATGTCGCCTCGCTGTACCGCGTCTCGGGCCACCGATACGGCGTTGAGATACGTGTCAACGGCGACCCCTGGACGAATCGAGAACGAACTGTCCGTCGCAGGCGCCGGCGCGGAAGTCGTGAGCGTGGTGCGCACCAGTGCCTCGTCAGTGGCGGGGAACGTGACCCACGCATCGCCCGTCACGCTCTTGCCGACCACGATGCGCGGCACGATGGCCACTCGCTCGGTTCCGGCGAAGTTGTGCCAACCCAGTGCAATTCCGTCGGTGCCCGTCGATGCGACGTTGTCATCGCACATCATTTCTGACAACACGGAGCCTGCTTCGTTGAGCGGCACCCGCGCCAGTTCGCCGACACCCGCGAAGCCGACTCCGTTGCGCACGAAGAGAACACCATCGTGGCCGGCAACGTCATTGAGATCGCAATCACCATCGACGAACTCCCGCAGTGGTCGTGTGACGAGCCGCATGATGTGCGTTATCAGCCGCGGGTACCGGTGAGCAACTGCGTTAGACCGCCGGAGAGTTGCCGATGTCGCACGTCGAGAAATCCCGAATCCGTCAGCATGCGTGCCAGGTCGACCGCCGACGGGAGATACGACACACTGCGCGGTAGGTAGCGATAGGCGGGTCCGTCAGACAACAACGCGCCAAGTTTCGGCACGATGTGCCCGAAGTAGATGGTGTTGCCGAGGCGAACGAGCGGATTGGTGGGCACTGATACGTCAAGCAAAGCGACGCGTCCGCCCGACTGCGTGACTCTGGCCAACTCCCCGAAGAATGAAGGCAAGTCGGTGAAGTTGCGCAGCGCGAAACCGCACGTCACGCCATGCACCGAAGAGTCACGAACCGGTAGACGCAGCGCGTCCGCCTGAGTGCGCGGCGCTTCGCTCGTATCGGCGGCCAGCATGCCATAGGAGAAGTCGAACGACAGCGGACGCAACCCCTGGCGTTCGAGTTCACGGCAAAAGTCGCCCGTGCCACTCGCCAGATCGAGCACGAGCGATTTCGGGGGTAGATGCAGAGCCTCGACGGTGGCTTTGCGCCAGCGCACGTCCAATCGAAACGTCATGACGCGGTTCACCAAGTCGTAGCGCGGGGCGATGGCATCGAACATGTCCCGTACGGCGCGGGCTTTGGCGGCGCCGGTGGGTAGTGCGTCGGTGTCCCAGCTGCGCTGCGAACGGGCCATTACGGCAAGGCTACGGTGGGCTCGCCTCGTCGTTCGCGCGTTTCGTCAGGCACACTGGTCACATGATCGACTTCACCTTCCCGCCCGAAGTAGAAGACGTGCGGTTGCGCGTGCGGTCGTTTATGGATGAAGCAGTGCGACCCCGTTGGGACTCCATCGACCAAGGCGACCGCAAGCAGGTGGTGAAAGCAATCGTTGAGCTGCGCAAGAAAGCGCGCGACGAGGTGAAACTTTGGTTGCCCCACATGCCTGCCGAGTGGGGTGGTATGGGACTTGGTCCAACGGCCATGGCCGCCGTTTCGGCCGAGGCGGCGAAGGTTGGCATTGGTCCATTCGTGCTGAACGCGCAAGCGCCTGATGAGGGCAACCAGCACACCTTGTTGCACTGGGCCACGCCCGAACAGAAGGAAAAGTACTTGCGGCCGCTCTGTGAAGGGATGGCGCGCTCGTGTTTTGCAATGACCGAACCCGAGGTCGCGGGGAGTGACCCGACACTGATTCGTACCCATGCATATCAAGACGGCGACGAATGGGTGATCAACGGGCACAAGTGGTTCATCTCCGGGGCGCGCGGGGCACAGTTTGCGCTGCTCGTGGCCCGCACGGAAGACGACCCGGAGATGCCACAAGCCGCAAACTCGTGCTTCCTGGTTGACATCCCGAGCGAAGGATTCAATATCGTGCGCGACATCGAAACGATGTCGGGCGGACACAATCATTGCGAAATTGAAATCAAGGATCTCCGCGTGCACAACCGCCAGATGTTGGGCGGTCGCGGTCAGGGCCACTTGCTCGGCCAGTACCGACTCGGGCCAGCACGACTGGCGCACTGCATGCGTTGGATTGGTCAGGCAGAGACGGCCCTCGACATGATGGTTGATCGTGCGCTGAACCGTTATTCACATGGTTCGATCCTTGCGGAGAAGCAAGGTATCCAATGGTTGATCGCCGACTCGGCGATGGAGCTCTACCAGTGCAAACTGATGGTGCTGCATGCCGCGTTCAAGATCGAGAAAGGTCTGCCGTTCACGTCAGAAGTGTCCATGGCCAAGCACTTCGTTGCTAACAGCCTGTGGCAGATCATCGACCGAGCGATTCAGGTGCACGGAGCGCTCGGATACTCCAACGACACTCCGCTCGCGCACATGCTGCAGCAGGCCCGTTGGAGTCGCTTTGCTGACGGCGCCGATGAGATTCACCAGATGCGCATCGCCCAGCGGACGATTGCCGCCTACAAGGATCACGGCACGACCAAGACAGCGACAGGAGACTTGCCATTGTGAGCACCGCACCGATCTTCGGGGTCTTCATGCCCCAAGGCTGGAAGATGGAACTTGCCGGCATCCCCGATGACCAGGCGAAGTGGGCCAAGGCCGTGGAGATCGCGGTGCGCGCCGAACAACTCGGCTTCGATTCGATCTGGGTGTACGACCACTTTCACAACGTGCCCAAGCCCGCCCACGAGGCGGTATTCGAGTGCTGGACCACGATTGCTGCCATCAGTCAGCGCACCTCGCGAATTCGGCTCGGGCAGATGGTCGGCTGCAATCTTTACCGCGAACCAGCGCTGCTGGCGAAAATCACGTCAACCGTCGATGTCATCAGTGGCGGGCGACTGGATTGGGGGATTGGCGCCGGCTGGTACGAAAACGAGTGCAAGGGTTACGGTTATCCGTTCCCCGTTCCAAAGGAGCGCATCGCGATGTTGCGGGAGTGCGTGGAAATCGTGAAGTCGATGTGGTCAGAGAAAGAGACGACCTATCACGGCAAGTACTACACCCTGGAGCGGGGCAACTGTGACCCCAAGCCGGTGCAAAGGCCGCGACCACCGATCTGGATTGGCGGTGGTGGCGAGCAACTTACGTTGCGAGTGGTGGCGCGTCATGCCGACTACGCGAACTTCGGGGGCACGATCGACGATTTCAAGCGCAAGAAGGCGATCCTTGCCGACCATTGCCGAGACGTCGGACGCAACTTCGACGAGATTCAACTCACGTGGTCGCCCGAGATATTCATGCGCGAGACGGAAGCCGAACTAACACGAGCGGGCTCACGCAGTCTGTGGGGCCATCCGTTGGAACAATGGAAGGCCACTTCACTCGTCGGCACGCCAGAGCAGGTCAGTGAAAAGATCGCCGCCTACCGGGCGCTTGGCTGCGTCGGTTTCGTGCCGTGGTGCGCCGATTACCCGGAGACCACCACGCTCGATCTCTTTGCGGGCGTGGCCAAGAACTTCCGCTAGGAAGCGGTTCTCGAGTCACGACGAACGGCTAGGAGGCGAAAACGACGAGCCGTTACGAGGCGAAGTAGGTGCGGAAGACGAGTTCCGCGACGCAGCTCGGCTTCTTGGCGTTCTCGATTTCGAAGGTTGCCTCGAGCGTCATCTGCACACCACCCGCGATGTCTTCCACATTGAGCAGTTTCGCGCCGACGCGGAGTCGCGAGCCGACCGGCACCGGCGAAGGAAAACGAATCTTGTTGGCACCGTAGTTCACGCCCATGACCGCACCTTCAATGCCGTAAATCTGCGGTAGCAACGACGGACCGAGCGAGAGCGTGAGGTATCCGTGAGCGATGGGTGCGCCGAACGGGCCTTGCTTGGCCTTTTCAACATCAACGTGAATCCACTGATGGTCACCCGTCGCGTCGGCGAAGGTGTTCACCATCTCCTGTGTCACGGTGACGTAGTCGCTATAGCCGAGGTGCTGACCGACGTGTGCCTTGACGCCCGCGGCGCCCCTCATGATCGTTTTTGCCATGGCTCAGTGATACCAGATTCGCTGGTGTTCGCGGCTCTGCGGGTGCAACAACAGCGCCAGGACGGCCACATCAAAGGCGAAGGAAACCAGGCTGGCCCCGAAGATGCGGAAGCGTAACGACGCCCCGATCTGGGAGTAGGCGATGAACGTGAGCACGAACGGCGAGGCCGCCGCCCCGACCGCTACACGCCAGCCAAGTTTTCGTTCGTTCGCCATAAGGAAGCCACCGAGCACGTAGGCGGCGACGATGGCGAGCCCGATGATGAAGCCGAACGCGTACCGCACACGAAAATAGTGCAGCACACCGCCACCGTCCACGAGTTCGACCAACGCAAAGAAGCCGTTGATGTACAACAGCCATATCGCAATCTGCAGGGTCTGCGGTTGCATTCGATCCAGCCATTTGCGTCGGTCAAGCATGCGATGAGTCTGGCAGATGTGGCTAACTAGCGTGCATACGGATGCGCAGCGGTTTCGTGAGCCTCGTCGGGAGGCCAAACGTCGGAAAATCGAGCCTCATCAACTCGATGTGTGGTCGCAAAGTCACGATCGTTTCGGACAAGCCGCAGACGACACGCACCAGAGTGCGGGCCATTTTGCATCGCGACGATGCCCAAGTTGTGTTCGTCGACACCCCCGGCATCCACAAGCCGGTGAGCGAACTTGGTCGACGCGTCAATGCCACTGCTGCGGAGGCAATGCGCGAGGTTGACGTAACGGCCCTTGTCGTTGATGCGACGATGACGTTCGGTCGAGGGGACCAGTTCGTCGCCAATCAACTGAATATGACCCGCAGCATCGTGATCCTCAACAAAACCGACGCAACGTCGCATGCCAAAATTGCCAGGCAGTTGTCGGCCCTGGCTGCACTGAGCGCTATCGCCTACTTTCCTGTGTCGGCAAAGACCGGCGACGGCGTACCGGTGCTCGTCGACTGGTTGGCCTCGCATCTACCCGAAGGGGAAGCGTTGTATCCCGCCGACGTGATTCGTGAAACCCCGGATACGGCTTGGGTCGCTGAACTCGTGCGCGAACAGTTGCTGTGGGAAATGCGCGAGGAACTTCCGTACTCCATCGCGACGCGGGTCACCGAATATGAGTGGCCACGTATTCGTTGCGAGATCATCGTCGAGCGTGAAAGCCAAAAAGGGATGGTGATCGGCAAGGGCGGCGCGATGCTGAAACAGGTAGGTATCGCCGTACGCAAGCAGCTGGCTGACGGTGCATACCTCGAACTGCACGTGGTCGTCGACGACGGGTGGCAGAACAGACCCGATCGGATCGAACGACTCGGGTACTAACGCCAACTTGCGAGACGAGAAATCGTCGCTAGTCGCGCGTGGACAACACCGCGAGATAGTCGTCGTAGGTCACCGCCACGCCGGGGGCCGTCAAGTCGCCACCACCGCGGGGAATCGAGATGTCTTCTCCGTCAACGCTGAAAATCACCTGTCCGATCCCGGGTCGTCGGGTGAGCGTGAGCACCAGTTGGGCGATTGCCAAACGCTGGTCGAGTGGCTCCAACTCTGACAAGAACGGGGCAGTGGAGGCGATCCGCGCCACGCCACGACGCACCTCGATGGTCGCCGTCAATCCGCGAGGCAGGGCGCTGCGCAGGCCAGCACTCTCGGGCTGCGCATCGAGACCGGTGAGCAGGGTGTCGAGCACCTGGGTTGGCGTAGCGGGGCTGATGATTCTGCGTTCGGATCGCACGACACGGTTGGCGCTGACGAAGTACAACTCCACGTTGTCGAACAACACCTCGGCGACGGTGGTAGTGGTGACCTCGGTCGGGGCGGGAATCGTCGTGGTGGTGGACGTGGTCGTCGTCGTAACGAGCAGGGCTTCGGGCACTTCGCCCGGTGCCAAGGTGACGAAGCGCCCCTCCTCTGGCACGCCGCACGCCGCAAGTGCGAGAAGTAGCGCGGTGCTCAGGGTCGTTGCTCGCCGGCTCACGGCGTACCCCTGGCCGGAATGACGACGACGAATCTGGCACCACCACTCGGTGACGTATCCACATATGCGCGACCCCCGAGGGCGAGGGCATGTTCAGCAACGATCGCCAAGCCCAATCCGCTGCCCACGCTGTTGCGCGACCCAGTGCCACGGGCGAAGCGTTCGAAGATCCGCAATCGCTCGCTCACCCCGATACCGGGTCCGTTGTCGTCGACAATCAAGAGGTAGTTCCCGTCGTCGTCGCTACTCAACAGAATCTCCGACGCACCGCCGGCGTGGTCACGGGCATTGTCCAAGAGGTTCAACAAGATGCGCTCGACGCGCCGACGATCCAGATACACGGTGTCCTCACTGCCGAGGTCCGACACCACGAGAATCGAGCCGTAGCCATGTCGACTGGCGATTCGCTCGACAAGCGCCGCAAGGTGCAGTTCTTCCTGGTTGTCTTGCCCGGCCCGTGCATCCAGCCGACTGAGTTCGAGCAAGTCCAGCACGGTGCGATCGAACCGACGAACCTGTGTCGCGATGATGTCGAGCGCCTGGCGATTCCGCTCGGAAAGTTCCTCGGCGCGACCTTTCAGCACTTCGACCGCGGCACCGAGCGAGGTGATGGGCGAGCGCAATTCGTGGCTGACGTCGCTCGCGAAGCGTTCCTCCCGCTCGATGCGTTCTTGCACGGCATCCGCCATACCGTTGAAGCTGGCCACCAGGCGCTGCAGATCGGGGTCGATCTCAGGCTCGAGGCGTGTGGCGAGGGAACCTCCGGCGATCGTCGTTGCAGCCTCTGTGACGCGTCGTAGCGGCACCAACACACTGCCGCTGAACAAGAAGCCGAGAACGCCGGCGACGACCGTGATGGCGAGCACCGCTACGACGAGAGTCGAGCGAATCGTGCCGAGCGTGTCCGCGACATCGTCAATTGGAAACACCTCAAAGTACGTTGCATCAATCGCGGGAACATGGATTGCGACGGCTTCGTATGGCCGTCCGCGGAAGTCGACACGCTGCACCCCGCTGACACCGGCCAGTGCGTCTCGTACGAACGTGGTCGGCAGGTTTGACTGGGTGAATCGCAGCGGCGCCTGCGCATAGAAGAGGTTCTCTTCGCCAAGATGCAGCACTGCATATCCGCCAGGCTGTGTGCGCAAATCCGTGACGAACTCGCCGGCGTCGACACGGTTGGCGCCCACGAGCGTGCGCACCAACTGTGCGTTGGCAATCGCCTGGTCGCGAGCCGACGACGTCGCTTTGTTGACGAGGTAATTGCGCGTCGCGGCGAAGGTGACGATGCTGAGAATGACCACTCCGATGAACGTCGCCAACGAGAAGTAGACCACCATCCGTGTGCGCAAGCCCGGGCGCAGGGCAACCCGGCCGCGCGGAGTGAGGGTCTCAGGCGAGGCAGCCACACATCAAGCATGGCTTACGAGAATGTCGAGCCGGCGGGGCCAAGGGGGAGCATGACCCGCGCCGACTCGCTCACCACAGTTATCGCACAAGATGACGGCAAGCCTGTCGAACTGTGCGTTTTGTGTAACGATTCGGATTTCTTTGGCAGAATGCTTCGCGATGGCACAAGTACTTCTCGTTGAAGACGACGCCGGTATCCGCGCGGCGCTCAGCCTGGCGCTGGAGGACGAGGGCTACGACATCATGCAGGCCCCCGACGGCCGCACGGGTCTCTCGCTGGCCGCCAGCGAACAGCCCGACCTCGTACTGCTCGACTTGCGACTACCCGATGTATCGGGATTCGAGGTCTGTCGCGAAATCCGCCAGAAGAGCAATGTGCCGATCATCATCGTTACTGCCCAAACCGACACGCACGATCTCGTGGCTGGGCTCGAAGCCGGCGCCGACGACTATGTCACGAAGCCGGTCAACACCAAGGAGCTGGCGGCACGTATTCGAGCCGCCCTGCGGAGGCTCGTGCGGGAAGTATCGGGACGCTCACTCGATGTCTCGCGATTCGGAGACATCGAGTTGCATCGCGAGGCGGGCATCGTAAAGAAGGCCGGCGTCGAAGTACCACTGACGAAGACCGAACTGCGCTTGCTCATTGAGTTCGCCGACCACCCGAACATGGTGTTGAGTCGCGATCAACTACTCGAGCGTGTGTGGGGCTACGACTATCTCGGTGATAGCCGGCTGGTCGATGCGCACATTCGGCGCCTGCGCGTGAAGATCGAGGATTCGCCCAACGATCCGCGCTACATCATCACGAATCGTGGTCTTGGCTATCGCTTTCTGCCTGGCGCTTGATGTAAAACTCTTCAACTTCGGCCAATGAACTGGTCTCGGGCATGTGCGACACACCATGCAGCACCAACGACTTGTAGCGACGCGTGGCGAGTCGTGGGTCGAGGATGGCTACGACTCCGTGGTCGGTGCTGGTGCGAATGAGACGGCCGGCGGCCTGAGCCAGTGAAGCTGCAGCAATCGGCACATCAATCGCGACGAACGACTCCTTGCCGACTTGCTCGCGGCGAGCATCGAGCAGCGGATCCTTGAGAGCGGGGAACGGCACCTTGTCGATGATGACCAAGCGCAGCGCGTCGCCCGGTACATCGACACCCTGGAAGTAACCGCGCGTGGCAAAGAGGCAGGAGCGAATATTGTCCCGGAAACTATCGAGCAGCATCTTCTTGGGCATGTCGTCTTGCACCAACAACTCGATGCCATCGCCGAGGTTTCCGCGCAGTGAATCAACCGCGGCATGCAACGCCGACCAACTCGTGAACAGCACGAGTGCCGAGCCGTTCGACATCGTGACGAGTTCAGCGATGCGACGATGCACGGCGTCGCTGCGATCTGGCGCGTTCGGTTCGGGCAGGTCGTTGGCGAGGTACAAGAGCGACTGCCGCCGATAATCGAACGGGCTGGCTACGTGCACGATGTCGTCGGCCTCGATTCCCAGCCCGAGACGCCGCGGCAGTCCCGGTGGGATGGTGGCGCTCGTCAAGATGGCGACGCCATCGGTCCAGACGGGGGCCAAGACACCGTTGACCCGCAACGGTGCAGCGGTCAAACGGGGCGCGTTGCGGTTCTCGGAGACGAAACTCACCATGTCGCTCGCGCTGGCGAGCACTTTTTCCACATCTTGCTGCAACCGTTCGAGGGTCGATTCGGCGCGTAGTGCTTCGGGCTTCTCGTCGGTAGAGCATTCGATCTGCTCAAGAATGAGCCGCGATTGATCAGCGGTCTGGCGCAGAGCAGTCTCCAAATCGGGCGGCAAGGCCGCGCGGAAACGCTCCCCGACATGCCGGTGGAGTACTTCATCGAGGTCCGTGGCTGTCTTGGCGAGCGCGTTGACGACCTTCTGACTGCTGACCGCCTTACGACTCACCTCCGCTGCGTTACTGATGCTGCGCGGAGTGATGACAACGGAGGCCGTATCACTAATGACGTCTTCGAGTTCATGCACTTCGTCGAACACGACCACTTCGTGGGGCGGCAGGAACTCGCGTTGATGTTGCAGGTCGAGGCCATAGAGACTGAAGTTGACGACGACGACGTTCGCACCATGTGCTCGCTCCCGCGCCAGTTCGGTGAAGCAACTTTCGCCGAAATCGCACTTCGCCTTACCCGGGCACTCATCTGACGACAGACTCACCTTGCGCCATGCGCCATCACTGAACGCGAACGGCACGTCGGATGAATCACCCGTCGCGGTGCTGTCGGCCCACTTCACGAGTTTGCGTACCTCCCTCTGCACGGTGGCCGATACATCATCAAAATCCAACTGATCACTACCCGTCTCGATTTCCGACGCGCGTTGACGACACAAATAGTTGTTGCGACCTTTCAGCACCGCCCACGTGAACGCCAATTCGTCATCGTCGGCACACACCGCTTGCAGCATCGGCAAGTCGACGCTCGCCAGTTGATCCTGTAAAGCCTTGGTGTAGGTCGCGATAACTGCCGTTTGCCCGGCCGTGAGGATCGGAATCAGGTAGCCGAGGGTCTTGCCCGTGCCGGTACCGGCCTGTATCACGAGGGTGCCGCCCGCCTCAATCGTGTCGGCCACGTGGCGCACCATCTCCGCTTGCCCGTCGCGGTGCTCGGCGTTCTCCAAATGTGCGAGCACCCGCTCCAAGAGGCGGGTGGCCTTCTTCGCGGCCGCCGTCATGCGCGATGCGTTCGCGCGAGTGCGATCGCTTCGTCAAGTTGCCGACCGCCGAAGTCGGGCCACGAGCAATCGGTGAAATACACCCGGGCATGGGCGGCCTGCCACAGCATGAAGTTGGAGATACGTGACTCGCCCGAGGTGCGCACCAGCACGTCGACCGGTGGCAACGTGGCGTCGTACAAATTGGCGGCGATACCGCCCGGGCTGAATTCCGCCGCGTGACGCGCCGCCCGCACGATCTCGGCACGACTGCCGTAGTCGAATGCGACGGTCAGCACCATGCCGGTGTTGTGCTTCGTGTCTTCGATCGCCTGACGAATCGCCTTCTGCACGTTGGCAGGTGTACGCGAGCCTGGTTCGTCGAAGGGCCGACCAATCCAGTTGACTCGCACATTGTTGGCGTTGAGTTCTTCGATGCGTCCGAACAACTTTCGGTGGAGCCCGAGGATGTGACGAACTTCCGCAGGGGGCCGCACCCAGTTTTCGGTGCTGAAGCCAAAGACGGTGAGCCAACCCACATCACGTTGGGCGGCCTCACGCACCACCGTGGCCAGCGCCTCTTCGCCGGCGGTGTGTCCGGCAGTGCGGGGCAGCCCGCGCCGTTTGGCCCAACGCCCGTTGCCATCCATGATGCAGGCGATGTGCAGGGCACCCGACCCGACCCGAGAAGCGGCTGCCGACGATGTCATGTTGCCCATCAGAAACTACTTGCTAGTGCGAGGATGTAACGGTGGTATCGCGGTCGACACTCCCACATATCTTGGTGTGTGCAGGAACCGTCGCCGAATGGACGGCAACCGACGCTGAGAAATGGAAGAAACGCCTCGTACTCTTGGCGCAGGCGGCGCAGCGTGGCGGAGCCGAGTGGGTGACGCTTGTTCCGTACGGTCCGGGAGCCGTGTCGCAGGTCGAGCACCTCCGAGCGACCCTCTGCGACCAGTGTGGCGGTGAACCATACGCCGATCGCATCATCGTGCTCGGCGAACACGGCGTGACGGTCATCGTCGATCTCTGTGCCGACGGACAAGAACGCATCGCGCGGGCGGCGAGCAAAATCGGTGCCTCACACATCACAGAACAACGGTTGGCGGCAACCATCTCGGCGCCGGCTCCAGGTGAACCCGATCTGGTGGTCGTGCTCGGTAGCGCGGTTGACATACCGCCATCGTTGGTGTGGGAACTGGCCTATGCCGAAATCGTGTTCCTTGACGCGCCATGGAGCGGATTGGATGCCGAACATCTCGAAATGGCCATCGACGACTTTGCTCGCCGTGATCGACGCTTCGGAGGAATCGATTCCTGATGCCGCTCTACCGGGACGTCGGTGTCGTGGTTCGTACCCACAAGTTGGGGGAGACCGACCGCATCATCACGATCGTCACCCAGGATTCGGGCAAGGTGCGCGCGGTTGCCAAGGGCGTGCGCAAACCGGGTTCGCGGTTCGGATCGCGACTCGAGCCGTTGAGTCACGTGCAAGTACAGCTGTATCGGGGCCGCAACCTCGATGTCGTGAATCAAGTGGAACTCGTGGAGATTGCCAACTCCTTGCGCAGCAACCTCGAAGCAACCACCGACGGCCTGGCCATGTGTGAAGTCGTCGAGCAGATGGCGCACGATCGTGAACCAAGCCCGCATTTGTATCGCATGTTGGTCGGTGCGCTTCGTCAGCTGAACTCTGCATTTTCGCCGTTGGTCTTGCCGGCACTGCAGTTGCGCCTGCTCGCCGCCGAAGGGGTCGGCCCGTGTGTCGACCAATGCATCGTCTGCGGGACTCGCGACGATTTGTGCGCCTTTGACATCGTTGCGGGAGGCGCGCAATGCCGCACGCACAAGCGGGGGCTCGCAGTCTCTGGTGAAGCAATGAACATCGTGCAGTCAATCCTCGATGGTCGGGTGGCAGTCGTGCTGCAACGAGCCGAAACACCCACCGTCGTGGTGCGCGAAGTGATGGATCTTGCGCGTACTGCGATGGAACATCACCTCGAGCGGCGCATTCGTTCGTCGGCGCTGTTCAAGGCGCCGCAAGCCGGCTGAATTGCCGACGCCGCGCAGTCCAAATCAGTAGCCTGAGGCGAGTGCCGGCGAAGGATTTGGACCAGATCGTCAATCTCGCAAAGCGCCGCGGATTCGCGTTTCCCAGTGCCGAAATCTACGGTGGCTTCCGGTCGTCATACGACTACGGTCCGCTCGGGGCCTTGATGCTGCGCAACGTGAAGGATGCTTGGGTGCGCGCCGTCGTGCAGCAGCGCACCGATGTGGTGCTCATCGACGCCGCGATCCTCAATCCGCCGCAAACCTTCGAGGCCAGTGGCCATCTGGCGAACTTCAGTGACCCACTCGTTGACTGCACCGTGTGCAAGCGGCGCTTCCGCCAAGATCAACTCGAGACGCGCGATTGCCCGCAGAAGATGAAGGGCTGCGCATTCACCGAGGCGCGGGCGTTCAATCTCATGTTCAAGACGCATGCCGGCCCCATCGAAGGTGCGGGCACCGAGGTGTACCTGCGTCCCGAAACCGCCCAGGGGATGTTCGTCAACTTCACCAATGTTCTGGCGACCAGTCGCAAGAAACCGCCGTTTGGTATCGCGCAGGTCGGCAAGTCGTTCCGCAACGAAATCACGCCGGGCAATTTCATCTTCCGCACTCGAGAGTTCGAACAGATGGAACTCGAATTCTTCGTCCCGCCGAGCGAGAGTCCGCAGTGGTACGAGTACTGGAAGACCTCCCGGCTCGATTGGTACGTGAGCCACGGTGTCCCGCGTGAAATGCTGCGACTACGCGAGCACGACAAGGACGAGTTGTCGCATTATTCCGCCGGCACCTGCGATATTGAATTCCTGTTTCCATGGGGATGGGGGGAGTTGGAAGGCATCGCGCAACGTACCGACTACGACCTCACCCAGCACTCGCAACATTCCGGGCAGCGACTCGACTACTTCGACCAGGCAACGAACGAGCGCTACGTGCCCTACGTCGTGGAACCCGCGGCGGGGGTGAACCGCACGATGGCGGCATTCCTCCTTGCTGCCTACGACGAGGACATCGTCAACGACGAGCCGCGCACCGTGCTGCGGTTGCATCCGCGAATCGCGCCGTACCAAATTGCGGTACTGCCGCTCTCCAAAAAGGACACGCTCACCCCGCTCGCTGAGAGCATCTTCGCCACGTTGTCTGCCCGCTACATGTGTGACTACGACGAAACGCAAGCCATCGGTCGTCGCTATCGACGCCAAGACGAGATCGGCACACCGTGCTGTGTCACGGTCGACTTTGATTCGCTCGAAGATGGCGCGGTCACCGTGCGCGACCGTGACACGACGACCCAAGACCGTGTGCCGATCGCCGGTTTGATCGGCTACTTCGCCGAGCGCCTCGGCTTCTGACGGGTGTGACCTATCTCGATGACATCCTCGCGTGGCATCGTCGGCGGGCGGCCGCCGACACCCGCGAAGTTGCGGCACTGCGCGAGCGCGTGGTCGCGCAGCGGGAGGCACGGACAACCGGTTCGACTGGGCGCTCGTTCACGAATGCGCTCACCGCATCCAACCAATTGGCGGTGATCGCGGAGATCAAACGTCGCTCGCCCTCAAAGGGCGACCTCGATGGTTTGCTCGACCCAGCGGTGGTGGCTCACGAGTACGAACGAGGCGGTGCGGCGTGCTTGTCGGTGTTGACCGATGTACAGCATTTCGGTGGCAGTGCCGACGATTTACGGGCCGCTCGCGCCGCGGTGTCGTTGCCGGTGTTGCGCAAGGACTTTGTCGTCAGTGAAGTCGACATCCTCGACGCGGTGTTGATGGGTGCCGACGCGGTATTGCTCATCGTGGCTGCTCTCACCGATGAAGAATTACGGAGCCTGCATGCACTGTCGACCGACTGCAATCTTGCGGCACTCGTCGAAGTACACGACGAGGCAGAACTCGACCGAGCCCTCGCCGTTGGCGCCCGAGTGGTCGGCGTCAACCAACGGGACCTGCGAACGTTCGACGTTGATGTACACCGTGCGGAACGGGTGGCAGCCCGTATCCCTGGGGACGTCATCGCCGTCGCCGAGTCGGGCATCACCAGCCGGGCGGATGCGCAACGTTGCGCCGCGGCTGGTTATCGCGCCGTGCTCGTCGGCGAGCACCTGGTGCGCAGCGTCGACCGTGCAAAGTCGGTGTCCGAATTGCGGGTCGCACTACCTTCGTAATCACGATGTTCGTCAAGATCTGCGGCATCACGAACGAGGAAGACGCGCTGCTCAGTGTCGCGATGGGCGCAACGGCAATCGGTTTCGTCTTTGCGCCGTCGAAGCGCCAGATCACACCGGGTCGCGCCGCTGACATCGTGAAACGACTGCCGCCCGGCATCATCACCGTGGGTGTCTTTCGCGACCACGATGTGAAGTCGGTGTCGCGGGTGATGCGCGAAGTGGGATTGCGTGGTGCCCAGTTGCACGGCCGCGAAACGGTTTCTGAAGTGGAGCAGGTAACCGCCGAGTTCGGCTGGGTGATGAAGGCGGTCGTAGCGGGTTCACGCGATGCCGAGCAGTGCGATCGCTACCGCACCGACCTCATCCTCGTCGATTCCGTCAACCCGGGCTCGGGTGAAACCTACGACTGGCAACTACTGACGACGCTGCCCAAGGGTGTGCGGTACGTGGTGTCGGGTGGTCTCACACCCGACAACGTCGGTGATGCGATTTCGCTCGTCGCACCGTACGGCGTCGACGTGAGCAGCGGCGTCGAACGCGAGCCAGGTCGCAAGGATGCCGCAAAGGTGCGCCGCTTCGTCGCGAACGCGCAGCGCGCATTCGACGCACTTGTATCGTGAAACAGTGACCGGTCTCGCTGCTCCGTCGCGCGATGGTCGCTTCGGGGAGTTCGGCGGTCAATACGTTCCTGAAACCTTGGTTCCCGCTTGTCAAGAACTCGAGCGGGCCTTCCATGAGGCGTGGTCCGATCCGGCATTTCGTGGCGAATTGACGCGGCTGCAGCGCGAGTACGCGGGGCGACCTTCGATCCTCACCGAGTGCCACAACCTCGGGCGACGGCTCGGCATTCGACTCATCCTGAAGCGAGAAGACCTCAACCACACGGGCTCGCACAAGATCAACAACGTGCTCGGCCAGGCGTTGCTTGCCAGGCGGATGGGCAAGCAGCGATTCATCGCCGAAACCGGCGCGGGTCAGCATGGTGTGGCGTCGGCGACTGCAGCGGCGCTGCTCGGGCTCACCTGCAAGGTGTATATGGGAGCCGTCGATGTGGAGCGCCAGGCACTCAATGTGTTTCGAATGCGTCTGCTTGGCGCCGAGGTGGAGGCGGCGCAATCCGGCAGCCGCACGTTGAAGGATGCGGTCAACGAAGCCATGCGCGATTGGGTGGCGAGTGTCGAGCACTCGTACTACTGCATCGGCTCGGTGATGGGCCCGCATCCGTATCCGTTCATGGTGCGACAGTTCCAGAGCATCATCGGTGACGAGGCGCGTGAGCAGATGCGCGAACTCACTGGTCGCGACCCCGATGTCGTTACCGCCTGCGTTGGCGGTGGTTCGAATGCCATCGGCATCTTCAGCGGTTTCGTCGACACGAACGCGCGGCTCGTCGGCGTGGAGCCGGCTGGCGGGGCCGCGGTCGGACGCGGTGTGCCCGGCGTCGTGCACGGCATGAAGAGTTTCTTGCTGCAAGACGAAGAAGGCCAAGTGCAGGAGGCGCATTCAATCTCAGCCGGCCTCGATTATCCGGGCGTTGGGCCGGAACACTCGTACCTTTCGTCGAGTGGTCGTGCCGAGTACCCGAGCGTCACGGATGCAGAGGTGATCGAGGGCTTCCAGTTGCTGTCGCGAACCGAGGGGATCATCCCCGCACTCGAGTGCGCACATGTCGTGGCGTGGATCGCCCGCGAAGCACCGAACATGCAGGGCAAGACGGTGCTGATGAACCTGTCCGGACGTGGTGACAAAGATGTCGCTCAAATGATGAACGTGCTCGGGCCTCGCCTCGACGCCGAGCGGCACTAGTCGTCGGCAACCAAACGATGCCTGGAGTCGCACTCGAACCGCGACTGCGCGAGCTGCGCAACGCCGGTCGCAAGATCCTCGTGCCGTACGTGACGGGTGGCGTGCCGGGGTGGACCGATGCGATTCGTACGGCGGTGGCGAACGGTGCGGATGCCGTCGAAGTTGGTCTCCCATTTTCCGATCCCGTCATGGACGGACCCGTCATCCAGCGTGCGTCAACGATCGCACTCGGTAGTGGTGCCACCGTGAACGCAATTCTTGACGGCGTGCGAGACCTCGACGTCGACGTTCCACTGGTGGTGATGTGTTACTACAACACGGTCTTCCGCGCCGGCCACGCGCGATTCGCTCATCAGGTGAGAGCGGCGGGGGTGAATGGTGTGATCGTGCCCGACCTTCCGCTGGAGGAAGCAGGAGAGTGGTGTGCAGCAGCCGACGACGCCGGGCTGGCAACCGTGATGCTCGCTGCGCCGACGGCACCCAATGAACGCCTGCCACGAATTGCGGTACGGGCCCGGGGATTCGTCTACGCAGTCGGATTGCTGGGCGTTACGGGTGAGCGAGAAACTCTCGCCACGAGCGCACTCACCATCGCGCGGCGAGTGAAGGCCGTTACGGACGTACCGGTGTTGGTCGGAGTCGGAGTCTCCGATGCCATCCAGGCTCGGGAAGCCTGCACCGTTGCCGACGGTGTAATCCAAGGGGCAGCAATTATGCGGCGACTGCTCGATGAAGGTGTGGACTCGGTCGGTGCGTTCGTGGCCGAGGTGCGCAGAGCAATCGACGAGTAGTTTCTTCGCATGCTGAAAGTCGGTGACAAGGCCCCGGCAATTTCGTTGCTCGACCAACACGGCGAACGGCGCACCCTGAAGGAGTTCGCCAAGCGTAAAGTTCTCGTCTACTTTTATCCGAAAGCCGACACACCCGGTTGTACGCAGCAGTCGTGTTTGCTGAGCGGGATACAAGACGAGATTGGTCGCACCGTCATCATCGGTATCAGCCCTGACACCCCGGCCAAACAGTTGAAGTTTGACACCAAGTACAAACTCGGGTTCCCGTTGCTGGCCGACGAGGAGCATGTTGTCGCGAAGGCGTACAAGGTGTGGAAGAAGAAGTCGATGTACGGACGCGAGTACATGGGCATCGAGCGTTCGGCCTTCCTCATTGACGGCAATGGCAAGATTCTCCACGCGTGGTACAAGATCTCGCCGAAAGACACCCCGAAGTTCCTGTTGGAAGCGCTCGACGCGTAGGCCATGACTTTATTTGCCGCGCCTGCTGAGGTGCTACCGCATCGGGCGCCGTTCTTGTTCGTTGATGTCATCGACGAGTTGACGGTAGGTTCGCGTGCGGTGGGGCGCTGGAAGTTGCGCGGGGACGAGTGGTTCTTTCCCGGGCACTTTCCCGGTCGCCCGACGTTGCCAGGCGTGTTGATGTGCGAAGCAATTGCCCAGGTCGGCGCGTACGCGTTACTCAGCGATCCCACCCGGGCGGGAAAGTTACCGCTGTTCGGTGGTCTTGATTCGGCACGCTTCCGACGTCAGGTCGTGCCAAGTGACGAACTCGTGATCAGCGTGGAGTTGGGTCGCATGAGCGCGCGCGCCGGTAAAGGTGGCGGCACGGCGAGCGTCAACGGCGAGATCGCCTGCGAATGCGAGCTGATGTTCGTGCTTGTCTCTGCGCAGTAGCGGACCTACTGAGCAGGGCTCAGGATCACCGAGCCATTGTGTCCACCGAAACCGAAGTTGTTGGAAATCGTCGGTCCTGGTGTCCACGGCCGCGGTGCACCGAACACAACATCGCACGTGATGTCGTCACCGAGCGCGGTGGTATTGGCCGTGGGCGGAATCAACCCGTGTTCGAACGACAACAAGACGGCAGCTGCCTCCAGCGCGCCAGCGGCACCGAGTGGATGCCCGGTGACACCCTTGATTGACGTCACCGGCGGAGTTGGTGTGCCGAACAGTGTGGCAACCGCCTCCGACTCGGCCCGGTCGTTGAGCGGCGTCGACGTGCCATGGGCGTTGATCTGTTTGATGTCGCGCACGCTGAGACCAGCGTCATCGAGCGCCTGCTGCATGCACGCCATGGCTCCGACACCACCCGGCGATGGGGCAGTGATGTGGTGGGCGTCGGCGTTGCTGCCGGCGCCGAGCACTTCGCCAATGATCGTTGCTCCACGTGCGACCGCGAGGTCGTAACGCTCGAGTACGAACACCGCCGCACCTTCGCCGAACACGAAGCCATCGCGTGAGGCATCGAAGGGTTTGCTGCAACCAGTGGTGGAGAGCGCCGTCATGTTGGCAAAGCCGGCAACCGCCGTGATGGTTACCGCCGACTCGGCCCCGCCAGTGACGACTGCATCGCAGCGTCCCCACGCCACGAGTCGTGCCGCGTAGCCAATTGCGTGCGTGGCGGCGGCGCAGGCCGTGCAAATGGTCTCAGCGGGTCCTCGTAACGAGTAGCGCATCGAGATCGCTGCTCCGCACGCATTCGCCATCATCATCGGAACGAGGAACGGCGACACTCGGCGCTCGCCCTTCTCCATTCGGGTGATGACCTGTTCTTCGAGCGTGCGCAAGCCGCCGATGCCCGTGCCGAAGATGCTGCCTATCCGCGCGTGGTCGTAGGGCAACTCACCACTTTGGGCGAAGGCTTCGGCGGCGGCGGCGAGTGCGAATTGTTCGACTCGGTCCGAACGGCGCGCCTCTTTCGGGTTGGCGAAGTAGGGCTGCGGATCCCAATTGGCGATCTCGACGGTCTTGGCGCCGTTGATTCCTGGTCCGAGCAACCCCTCCCAGAAAGCTTGCTTACCGATGCCACACGGGGCGAGCACTCCGTAGCCGGTAATGGCTACGCGATGACCTGCTCCCTGCATGGGGAGCGTTACTTCGCTTTTGCCGCGATGAGGTCGAAGGCCTGACCGACGGTGGTGATGCCTTCTAGTTCCTGCTCAGGCACTTCGATGCCGAACTCCGACTCCAGTTCCATCACGAACTCGACGAGGTCGAGGCTGTCGGCTTCGAGGTCTTCCTTGAAGCGGGCGTCGCGGGTGACCTTGGCTGCGTCAACCGCCAGCATGCTGACTGCGCACTTGGTGAAACGATCAAAAAGTTCTTGGCTCACGAGGACCTCCTGTTCGCGTCAACTCTACTCGTAGTGGGCTCTACCGCCGAGAGACCCGTGTCGCCGTTTAGTGGCCCATCCCCAGCCCGCCGTCGACAGGGATGACGGCCCCCGTGATGTACGACGCATCATCAGATGCCAGAAACGCGATGACCCCGGCAATCTCAGCGGGCGTGGCAATGCGCCCGAGTGGCACGAGCTCGGCGAACGCCGCCAGCTTCTCGTCGCCCAAGGCCTTGGTCATGTCGGTGTCGACCGGGCCCGGTGCCACGACGTTCACGGTGATGCTGCGACTGCCGAGTTCGCGCGCCAACGAACGCGCGAAGCCGACGAGTCCGGCCTTTGATGCCGCGTAGTTGGCTTGCCCGGCTTGTCCGAGTAGTCCGACGACGCTTGATACGAGGATCATCCGCCCCTTGCGAGCGCGCAACATCGACTGCGTGGCGCGCTTGCACACGCGATAGGTGCCCGTGAGGTTGGCGTCAATCACCTCGGCAAAGTCGGTTTCCTTCATCCGCAACAACAACCCGTCTTTGGTGATGCCGGCGTTGGAGACGAGCACTTCGACGGGCCCAAGTTTCTGTTCTACTTCGTCGAACGCTCGGTCGACGTCACCTTGCTTCGTTACGTCGCATTGCACCGCCAAGAAGTCTTCGCTTGGTTTCGTGGTGTTGTAGGTGATCGCCACCTTGTCGCCAAGTGCCGCGAAGCGCTGGGCAGTCGCCAAGCCGATGCCACGACTGCCGCCCGTCACGAGTACGACCCGTCCGTTGGCGGTCATGGCTGTCGCCATTCAATGACTGCGCTGGCAGCCGTCATTCCCGCACCGAACCCCACCATCAGCACGATGTCGCCATTGCGCAAGCGACCTTTGTCGGCAGCGTCGAACAACGCGAGCGGAATCGAGGCGGACGAAGTGTTGCCGGTTTCGTGCAACACGATCGCCGTCTTGTCGAGCGGGATGTCGAGCTGGCGGCACGCCGCGTCGATGATGCGGTAGTTCGCCTGGTGCGGCACGCACAACGCCACATCACTCGTCGTGAGCCCGGCTTTCGCCAGCGACTTCTTGGCGGAATCCACCATGATGCGCACGGCGCGACGGAAGACCTCCTTGCCATCCATGTGGATGTAGCCGCCAACCTCGGCGTACAGCAGGTGCTCGAGTGAGCCATCAGCGTCGAGATCCCACCCCAGCATTTGTCCGGCATCGCTCGTCGCTTCGACGACGGCTGCACCCGATCCGTCGGCAAAGAGAATCGCCGTGCCGCGATCGGACCAATCGGTGATTCGTGACAACGTGTCGGTGCCGATGACGAGCAACCGTTTGGCTCCGATGGCGATCAGGCCATTGGCGACGACGTAGGCATAGACGAAACCGGAGCAAGCGGCGTTCACGTCGAATGCCCCACAACGCAAACCGAGCGCGTTCTGCACTGCGGCAGAAGTGGCCGGCACCGTTCGATCCGGCGTGGTGGTCGACAGCACGAGACCGTCGATCGAAGCCGGATCGACACCCGCCATGCTGATGGCACGCTGGGCGGACTCGATCGAGAGCGATGCGGTGCTACCGCCGACATGGCGACGCTTGATACCCGTGCGCTCGGTGATCCACTCGTCGTTGGTGTCCATCATCGACGAGAGCTCGTCGTTGGTGAGCACCTTCTCCGGCAGCGCCGTGCCCCAACCGATGATGCGACTACCGGTCATCAGTGAGTCCGTAACCATGCGACAGGCTCGCGCATTGCGAGTCGCTCTCCATTATGGGCGATGAAGTTCTGCAGGATGCCGGCGAAGGGGGAGCGAACCTCGACGTCCCCGACGCGACCGAGCACCGTGCCCACCTCGATCCGTACACCATCGTTGAGTCCATCCTGTGGGGTAAAGACGCCGGCCGCAGGTGCCACCACGAGACGTTCGACGACGAAGAGATGTTCTCCTTCATGTGGCGCCGTCGTCGCCGGAGCGACCGTGCTCACCCATTCAAGGAGGGCGTCGAGTTCGTCGGGGGTCGCCACACTGATGCTGCGCGAGCCCTCGATGGTTCTCTTCACCATTCCGGTGAGCACGCCTCCCGGCCCGAGTTCGGCGTAACCGGCGACTCCTTGGCGGGAGAGTTCGAGCAAGGAATGTTTCCACCGAACCGGACTGCACAACTGTGCCGACAAGAGAGAAGCCCACTCGTCACCTTCGCGGTGTGCAAGTGCATCAACGTTGGACACGATCGGAACATCGGAGTCGCGCGGCTTGGCGGCGGAGATGGCGGCACGCAAACGGTCGCGGGCTGCGTTCATGAACGGTGTATGGAAGGCACCCGACACCGGCAACGACATGACGCGTTTGGCGCCGAGATCCTTGGCGTGCTGGGACGCCTTCTGCACACCGTCAGGAGAGCCGGCAATCACCACCTGCCCAGGAGCGTTGAAATTGGCGACCCACACTTGGTCGTCAGCGCGTCGGCAGGCGACTTCCACCTGATCATCGTCGAGACCCAGCACGGCCGACATGACTCCAGGTGACGACGTACCAGCTGCATGCATGGCGTCGCCGCGTTCGAGCACGAGCCGGACACCGTCGTCGAAGCCGAGTGATCCGTTCGCTGTGAGTGCGGTGTATTCGCCGAGACTGTGACCGGCGCACACACTCGGCTCAATGCCGAGTCGCTCGACGGCATCGAGCACCATCAGGCTGCTGACGAACGTCGCGAGTTGGGCGTTGCGCGTATCTTTCAATTCATCGGCGTCAGCGTCGAGCAGGAGTCGCCCGATGTCGCGACCGGCAATGGCGGAAGCTTCGTCGACGAGTTCCCAACTCTCGTGGCCGACCCACGGACGACCCATGCCGGGGCGCTGCGAGCCTTGACCGGGGAACAAGAACGCAAGCAACGAAACAACCTCCTCGGCGGCAAAGCGTGCTCTTCTCAGGTTACGAGCAGCAGTAGCCTGACACGGCGTTGCCCGAGTGGCGAAATGGCAGACGCGACGGACTCAAAATCCGTTGCCTGGTAAGGGCGTGTGGGTTCGACTCCCACCTCGGGCACCAACGTTGACTCGTAGGATGAGGTGCCCGATGAGCGTGCAGTTACCGATGGGTATCAGCGAACGACTGACCCGCCACCGCCTGACGCGGTGCACCGCAACGCTGAAAGAACTGCGCGAGGACATGCGCGTGACACGCGAACACTACGAAGTGATGCATGACGACGCTGCCGACGCTGAGTTGCGGGCCATCGTGTCGGAGACTCCGAGTGCCGAAGCGGTGCATCGCGAGAGTCAGGGACACTTCGTCGCCATTCAACGGCATAGGACGCATCTCGAATCTCGAATCGCCGAACTAGAAGCCGAGCAAGACGCGCTCCTCGACGCACTCGCAAAATTCGAACGACCCCTCTCGTAGCGCGCACCAAGTTCTAGAGTCGTCTCGTGACCACGATCGTCATCGCCGAGGACGAGGCGATCATTCGCTTGGATTTGCGTGAACTGCTGGAAGAGGAGGGCTACCAGGTGGTCGGTGAGGCCGGTCGTGGTGACCAGGCGGTCGAACTCGTTCGTTCGTTGCGTCCCGACCTCGTCATTCTCGACGTGAAGATGCCGGGCATGGACGGCATCGAGGCGGCCCGCCACATCACCGCCGATGGCGTGTGCGCGGTATTGATGCTGACGGCCTTCAGTCAACGCGAGGTGGTAGAGCAGGCCCGCGATGCAGGTGCGGTCGCGTATCTCGTGAAGCCGTTTCAAAAGTCCGACCTCGTACCAGCCATAGAACTCGCGATCGCCCGCTATGCGGAGACCAAGGCGCTGATCGCCGAAGTTGGCGAACTCACGGAACGACTCGAGGTACGAAAGGTCATCGACCGAGCCAAGGGTCGACTCATCGACGCACACGGCATGAAGGAGTCGGAGGCATTCGCATTCATCCAGAAGAGTGCAATGAGTCAGCGCACCACGATGCGCGCCGTCGCCGAGTCGGTGCTGAAGGGCGAGACAGCACCCACTGCATGACCACGACGTAGTGACGACGGTGTCCACATGAAGGTGATGGCCCTCGACGGCAACTCGTTGGCCTACCGAGCATTCTTTGCGCTGCCCGACACGATGACCACCGTCGATGGCGAGGTGACCAATGCGGTGTTCGGTTTCTGTTCGATGTTCGCCACGTTGCTGAAGGATCATGAACCTGACGGGATCGTCGTCGTGTTTGATCGCAAGGAGAAAACGTTCCGCCATGAGCAGGCGCCGGAGTACAAGGCGCAGCGCGAGAAGCAACCCGACACGCTGTACGCGCAAATGGATGTCATCAAGCAGGTGCTTGCTGCTGCAGGGGTCTTGGTCGTTGACTGCGCGGGCTACGAGGGTGACGACATCATTGCGACCATTGCGAATCGCCTGGCGTCGGAAGACCGCTTGCTCATCGTCACGGGCGACCGCGACTCCTACCAATTGGTGCGCGATCCGCAGGTGCGTGTGATCTACAACAAGCGCGGCGTCTCGGACTACGCGCTCTACGACGAAGCCGGAATCAAAGAACGCACCGGTGTGACGCCGGCGCAGTATCCCGACTACGCCGCACTGCGCGGAGACCCGAGCGACAACCTCGATGGTGTGCCCGGCGTGGGGGAGAAGACCGCTGCCAAGTTGATTACCGCCTACGGAGATTTGACGAACGTGTTCGATCACGCCGACGAGCAGACTCCCAAACTGAAAGAGGCACTTCATGCCTCTCGTGAGCGGGTGATGCGTAATGCGGTGTTGATGCGGCTCGTACGCGACGTGCCCGTCGAGGTGCCGCGTGAGGCGTTGACTCCGCGACCGGATCTTGCCGCGCTCGGGCGGCAGTTCACACGGTTGGAGTTCTCCACGATGCTGAACCGCTGGAAACCGTTGCTCTCGCGATTCGCCGCCCCATCTGCCAGCACTACAACGGCTGCCGAAGAGGCGGAAGTGCAGAAAGATGCCGTGACACAGAGCGATTCAGCGACGCAAGGTGATTCCACGATGTTTGACGATCTCGCGACGCAGGGCGATCTGCTCCGGTGTGTCGTGCAGCGAGTGCACACGGTGCCCGACGCCGTTACTGCGATCACCGCCAGCAACGGGCACATCGGGCTGGCTGCTGCATGGCGCGGCGAACCGGGGCGTAGCGAGATCATCGCGCTCGTCACTTGTCGCGGTGATGTCACCAAGGACAGAGGCGGCACTGACGATCCACTTGGTGCTGTGTCGTGCACGGCCATCGACGCCAGCGTTTTGCACGATGCGAAATTCGTGAAGGCTCTCGCCAGCGGTGCTTCGTTCGTGGCGAATGATGCGCGCAACATGCTGCGCTCACTACTCGCGCTCGGCATCGACGTACGGCATCTGGCCTTCGATAGTGCGATCGCCGCCTACCTCGCTGAAGCAGAGACGGGCACCTACGACGCAACGGCAGTGGCGCGCCGCTGGCTGCGTCGAAGAGTGGCTGCACCAGAAGGTGCTCCCGAAGGCGAGTTGAACTTCGACTCTTCGCTCGACGACACGGCACTGCACGACGCCGCCACCCAGGCCGCAGTCGCGGTGATGGCAGAGCCAGTGCTGCGTCAGGCCCTCAGCGAGTCCAAGGTTCTGTCGCTTTATGAAGACACTGAGTTGCCGCTCGTACGCGTGCTGGCGAAGATGGAGCACCTCGGCATCGCCGTCGATCGTCCTCGCTTGCAGGCGCTCGAGGCTGACCTCGGCGGAAAGAGTCGCGCACTGGTGGCCACGCTGCACAAGTTGGCGGGGCGCGAGTTCAACGTGAACTCCACCAAGCAACTGATTCAGATCTTGTTCGAGGAACGTGGGCTCACCGGCGGCAAGAGAACAAAGACGAAGAAGCACAGTACGGATGCCGCAACGTTGGAGAAGATTCGCGATGAATGGCCCGAGTTCATCGATGCACTGCTGTTGTACCGCGAGACCGAGAAGCTGCGCGCCACGTACGCCGAAGGGCTACTCGCCGAGGTCGCCGCTGACGGACGGATTCACGCCAGCTTCAACCAAACCGTGGCGCGCACGGGCCGGCTCTCCAGCGATCGCCCCAACCTGCACAACATTCCGGTACGCACCGACGCCGGTCGCGTGTTTCGCGAAGCCTTCGTGCCGACACCGGGATACGAGTTCCTCGTGGCCGACTACAACCAAATCGAGTTGCGTTGCATCGCCCACCTGGCGCAAGACCCGGGTTTGCTGCGCGCGTTCAACGACGGGCTCGACATCCACCGCGCAACTGCCGCGCAGGTCTTTGGTGTCGATGTCGGTGCTGTGACGAGCGAGCAGCGATCGAAAGCCAAGATGGTGTCGTACGGTCTCGCGTACGGCATGGAGGCCTACGGTCTCGCGCAGCGCCTCGCTATCGACGTAGGGGAGGCCAAGCAGATCCTCGATGCCTACTTCGCGGCATTCCCGCGGGTGCGCAAATACATGGACGATGCGGTCGCGAGCGCCCGCAAACTCGGATTCACCACCACGCTCTTTGGTCGTCGCCGCCAGATCGAGGGCTTCGGCACAAACCGCAATGTTGATGCGGCTGCGGCGCGCATGGCGATGAACGCCGGTATCCAAGGGCTTGCTGCCGACATCTTCAAGATCGCGCTCGTGGCAATCGATCAGCGACTGGAGGCCGAGGAGCTCGCCAGCCGACTCGTGCTGCAAGTGCACGACGAAGTGATTCTGGAAGTGCTACCCGCCGAGCGTGAGCGGGTCGGAGACCTCGTACTACGTGCCATGGAGGGCGCGGCGAAACTCGATGTGCCGCTCGTGGTCAATGCGTCGTGGGGAAGCAGTTGGGCAGCGGCGAAGGTAGCCTGACCTGTCCGCCCAACCAAGCGGGAAATGTCCTATCCCTACTCTTCCTATCCACCGAAAGCAACCAATGTCCGACACCACTCTCACCCCATCTTCCGCGATGGGCTCATTCGATCCAAGCGGCAACTACGTTCCACGTAAAGTCACCGAGCGAGACGCTTCCTTCGCCGACGAGATCGCCGCAACATTCGTCGAGATCAAAGAAGGCAAGCTCGTCAGCGGCACCGTCGTGCGGATTACCCGCGAAGAAGTGCTGCTGGAAATCGGTTACAAGACCGAGGGCGTCATCCTCGCCCGCGAACTGACGATTCGCCAAGACGTCGACCCGGCCACCATCGTGAAGCTCGGTGAGAAGATCGAGGCGCTCGTGCTCACGCTCGAGGACAAAGAAGGTCGCCTGTTGCTCTCCAAGAAGCGGGCGCAGTACGAGCGCGCGTGGGGCGACGTGGAGCGCATCAAGAATGAGGACGGCATCGTCGAAGGTCTCGTCATCGAAGAGGTGAAGGGCGGACTCATCGTCGACATTGGGTTGCGCGGTTTCTTGCCGGCATCCCTCGTCGAACTGCGTCGCGTGAAGGAACTGACGCCGTACGTCGGACAAAAGATTCAGGCCAAGATCCTCGAACTCGACCGCAACCGCAACAATGTGGTGCTGTCTCGCCGCGCCGTGCTCGAAGCCACACAGCGCGAGAGCCGTGACGGTTTCCTCGTCAACCTGAAGGTCGGCGAGGTGCGCAAGGGTCGCGTTTCGTCGATCGTCGCATTCGGCGTGTTCGTCGATCTCGGCGGCATGGATGGTCTCATCCACGTGTCGGAACTCTCGTGGAAGCACGTCGACAATCCGGCCGACATCGTGAAGATCGGTGACGAAGTCGACGTCAAGGTGCTCGAGATTGACAACGACCGTGAGCGCATCAGTTTGTCGTTGAAGGCCACCCAACAAGACCCATGGCAGGCGTTCGCCACGACGCACGCGGTTGGCCAGTTGGTCTACGGGCGCGTCACCAAGATCGTGCCGTTCGGCGCGTTCGTGCAAGTGGGCGACGGCATCGAAGGTCTCGTGCACATCTCGGAGATGTCCACGCACCATGTTGAAGCGCCCGAGCAGGTGGTCACGCCCGGCGAAGAACTGTGGGTCAAGATCATCGATCTCGATTTGGCGCGTCGCCGCATCAGTCTCTCCATCAAGCAAGCCGCCGAAGGTGGCGAACTTGCGCCGGAGTATCGCGACCAGTTCAAGGCCGACGAACAGGGCAATTGGGTCGGCACCGACGATGCTTCGCGCGAGGCCGCGTGGGGTGACATGTACCAAACCGAAAGTCAGCCCAACACCTAACCAACGTGTTTGCATGGTGAACCGATGATCCTCGTCGGTCTCACAGGTGGTATTGGGGCGGGCAAATCCGTCGTGTCGGCACAACTCGCCGCGCATGGCGCGATCATCGTCGACGCCGATGTCATCGTGCGACAACTGCAAATGCCCGGCCAGGAGGTGCTGCGACGCATCGTCGAGCGATTCGGCTCCGAAGTGCTGTCTGCGAGCGGACATCTGGATCGGGCTGCACTCGCGGCGCGTGTTTTCGGTGATCAGCCAGCGCTCACCGAGTTGAACGCCATCGTGCACCCGGCCGTCGGGCGGGAGATGATGCGCCAGATCGACGCCCGCCGCGCAACGAACTCCGTCGTGGTGCTCGACGTGCCCCTCCTGATCGAAAATCCACGAACTGGTTTGTGCGGCGTATTGGTCGTTGACCTTGACCCGGACATCGCCGTCTCCCGGTTGGTGGCGCAACGAGGCTTCAGCGAGGAAGACGCGCGCGCCCGTGTCGCCCGCCAGTCGTCGCGCGGCAAGCGACGCGCCGCGGCGGACTGGATCATCGACAATTCGGGTACGCGACTCGACCTCGCCCGTCAGGTGTCGCAGGCCTGGCAGTGGATGTGTTCACTGCCACCCGCCAGGCCCGATGCTGGTCGGATGTCGGCCTCACCCGACTCGTAGCCTTGCCGCGTGGTCGACACGCGCGCCAAACACGCCTTCAAGGTGGAGAGCGAGTACCAGCCCGCCGGCGACCAGCCGGAGGCAATTGCCCAATTGGCGGACGGCATCGAACGCGGTGATCGATTTCAAACGCTGCTCGGTATCACCGGCTCCGGCAAGTCGGCGACGATTGCGTGGACGATCGAGCGTGTGCAGCGGCCGACGCTCATTCTCGCCCCGAACAAGAGCCTCGCGGCACAGTTGGCACAGGAGATGCGCGAGTTCTTCCCCAACAACCGGGTTGAGTATTTCGTCTCGTACTACGACTACTACCAGCCCGAGGCGTACATTCCGTCGAGTGACACATATATAGAGAAGGACTCGTCGATCAACGACGAGATTGATCGACTACGTCACAGCACCACTGCGGCATTGCTCACGCGGCGCGATGTGATCGTGGTGGCTTCCGTGAGTTGTATCTACGGAATGGGTGACCCCGACGAATACAAGGGTCACCTGCTCGAGTTGCACCAGGGCGTCGACTACGACCAGCAGAGCATTCTGCGCCGACTCGTCGATCTGCAGTACGAACGCAACGACACGGCACTTGGCCGCGGCAACTTCCGCGTGCGCGGCGACACCATCGAACTGCATCCCGCGTACGAGGAGTGTGTCACCCGTGTGGAGATGTTCGGCGACACGGTCGATCGCATCACCGTGGTCGACCCCGTCACCGGCGAGACGCTTTCGTCGCCTACCGAAATCGTCGTCTTTCCCGCCACGCACTATGTGGCTGGCGAGGATCGAATGCGTGTGGCAATCGAACGAATCGAGGCCGAGCTTGCCGACCGGCTGGTCGTGTTCAATGCCGACGGGAAATTGCTGGAGGCCCAGCGCCTCGGCATGCGCACGCGATACGACATCGAGATGATCCAGGAGATGGGCTACTGCAACGGCATCGAGAACTACTCGATGCACATCGACGGTCGCACGCCCGGCCAGCCGCCCTTCACGTTGCTCGATTACTTTCCCGACGACTACCTCCTGGTCATCGACGAGAGCCACGTCGCCGTGCCCCAGTTGTACGGCCAGTTCGCCGGTGACCGCGCCCGCAAGGGCACCCTCGTCGAACACGGGTTCCGTCTGCCGAGCGCGATGGAAAATCGTCCGTTGCGCTTCGAAGAGACCCTCGAGCGGGTCAACCAGTGCGTGTTCATGTCGGCCACGCCGGCGAAGTTCGAACTCCAGAACTCCACACAGGTGGTGGAGCAAATCGTGCGACCCACCGGACTCGTCGACCCGGAGGTCATCGTGAAGCCCACGAAGGGCCAGATCGACGACATCATCGTCAACGTGCGACAGCGCGTGGAAAAGGGCGACCGCGTGCTCATCACCACACTGACCAAGAAGATGGCCGAAGACCTCACCGAGTACCTCCTCGAGCAAGGCTTGCGAGTGCGCTACCTGCACTCCAATATCGACACGATCGAACGCATCGAAATTCTCCGGGCTCTGCGACTTGGCGAGTTCGACGTGCTCGTCGGCATCAACCTGCTGCGGGAAGGTCTCGACCTGCCGGAGGTGTCGCTCGTCGCAATTCTCGACGCCGACAAGGAAGGCTTCTTGCGCAGCGAAACCTCGTTGATTCAAACCATCGGTCGTGCGGCACGCAACGTGGACGGTCAAGTGATCATGTATGCCGACAAACGCACCGCCGCTATGGAGTCAGCCATCGCGCTCACCAATGCGCGACGCGAGAAGCAAATCGCCTACAACAAGGAACGCGGTATCGAACCCAAGACCATCCGCAAGGCGGTAGGGGACATCCTCTCCATCCTGCGACCGGACGAGACCGCCCCGTACCCGGGCAAAGGTCGCCGCACCTCACGCGAGCGCGACAAGGTGATCCGTGACCTGCAGGCTCTCGGCGCGAGCGAACTTGAACGGCTCATCCAAACGTTGGAAGAAGAGATGCACCAGGCGGCCGCCGACCTGCACTTCGAACAGGCGGCCCGTCTGCGCGACGAGATTCGCGAATTGCGGCGCGAAGTTCGCGAAGGCAAGCCGAAGAATTAGCGTGACCACGTGACCGACTCGATCATCATCCGCGGTGCACGCGAGCACAACCTGAAGAACGTCAACCTCGAGTTGCCGCGTGATCGACTGATCGTGCTCACCGGCTTGTCGGGTTCGGGTAAGAGCAGCCTCGCCTTCGACACCATCTACGCCGAAGGACAGCGTCGCTACGTGGAGAGTCTCAGCGCCTACGCACGGCAGTTTCTCGGACAGATGGACAAGCCCGACGTCGATGTCATCGAAGGCCTGTCACCGGCGATTTCGATTGATCAGAAGTCTGCGTCACGCAACCCGCGTTCGACGGTGGGCACCATCACCGAGGTGTACGACTATCTCCGTCTGCTCTTCGCGCGGGTGGGAATTCAGCACTGCGTGCACGACGGTGCGCGGCTCGCCAAGCAAACGCCCGAACAAATCGTCGACCAAGTACTGGAGTTGAAGGAGGGCACTCGGTTCCAGGTTTTGGCGCCGGTGGTGCGCGGTCGCAAGGGCGAGTACGACTCGCTACTCGCCGACTTGTTGGCGCAAGGCTTCACCCGCGTACGTGTCGACGGGCTCACGACCGACATCGCCGATCATCAAAAGAGCGGCAAGAAACTTGCCCGCTACGAGCAACACACGATCGACGTGATCGTCGACCGACTCGTGCGCAAAGACGGCATCACGCGCCGTCTCACCGACAGCATGGAGACGGCACTACGGCTCGCCAACGGGGTGGCGACCGTCGAGGTAATGGGCAAGGGTGACGACGTCGCCGAAGTGCTCAATTTCAGCCAGCAGTTGGTGTGCCCGAAGTGCAGCACCTCGTACGAAGAGCTCGCACCACGCAACTTCTCGTTCAACACTCCGTATGGCGCCTGCGACAAGTGCCTGGGGCTCGGCACGACGTTCGAGGTGGACTCCGAACTCGTCGTGCCCGACCCGGATCTCAGCATCAGCGAGGGTGCAATCGCACCATGGCGCAGTGCCCACACGATGTACTTCACGCGCATGCTCGAGGCGGTCGCCGAGGAGGAAGGCATCGATACCGACAAGCCGTGGGCGAAACTGACCGCCAAACAACAGAAGATCATCATGAACGGTCTCGGCGACAACGTGATCGTGAAGTACCGCAACCGCTACGGGCGTGTACGCGAGTACAGCACCACGTTCGAGGGTGTCATCCCGTGGCTGAAGCGGCGGCACGAGAGCGCAGAGAGTGACTACCAGCGCGAGCAATACGAGAGCTACATGCGCGAGAAACCCTGTTCGGCTTGCAAGGGTGCCCGTTTGAAGCCCGAGTCACTCGCCGTGAAGGTGAACGACAAGTCGATCGCCGAAGTGTGTGAGATGTCGATCGGCGAATCGGCAAAATTCTTGGCCGGACTCAGCCTGAACAAACGCGAGAAGATCATCGCTGAGCGCATCACCAAGGAGATCAACGCTCGTCTCGGCTTCTTGCTCGATGTCGGTCTCGACTACCTCACGCTCTCGCGTTCGGCGGGCACGCTGGCGGGCGGGGAAGCACAGCGCATTCGTCTGGCCAGCCAGATCGGCTCAGGTCTGGTCGGCACGTTGTACGTGCTCGACGAGCCTTCGATCGGATTGCACCAGCGCGACAACCACCGTCTCATCGACACGTTGCATCGTTTGCGCGACCTCGGCAACACCGTTCTCGTCGTCGAACACGACGAAGACACGATTCGTGCCAGCGACTGGATCGTCGACATCGGCCCGGGTGCCGGCGAACACGGCGGGGCAGTGGTGTACAGCGGCCCGGTGAAGGGCGTGGAGAAGGTGGCGGATTCGGTGACCGGCGCCTACCTCGCCGGCAAACAGAAAATCGAAGTGCCCAAGAAGCGACGCCTCATCGGCACCGAGGCACTTGTTGTGAAGGGCGCGCGCGAACACAACCTGAAGCAGATCGACGTGCGGATCCCGCTCGGCTGTTTCGTCGCCGTCACCGGCGTTTCGGGCAGCGGCAAGAGCACGCTGGTCCGCGACATCCTGTTGCCCGCGCTGATGCAAAAGATCTACAAGAGTAAGGAGTCGCCCGGCCGCCACAAGAGCGTGACCGGCATCGACAAACTGGACAAGGTGATCGATATGGATCAGTCACCAATCGGGCGCACGCCGCGCTCGAACCCCGCCACCTACACCGGTCTGTTCGACGACATCCGCAAACTCTTTGCCAATACGCCCGACGCCAAGGTGCGCGGCTACCAACCAGGACGCTTTTCATTCAACGTGTCGGGCGGACGTTGCGAGGCGTGCTCGGGCGATGGCACGATCCGCATCGAGATGCAGTTCCTCCCCGACGTGTACGTGCCGTGCGAGGTGTGCAAGGGTGCGCGCTACAACCGGGACACCCTCGAGATTCGCTTCAAGGGCAAGAACATCGCGGAAGTGCTCGACATGCCGATCAGTGAGGCGCTCGGATTCTTCTCCAACCAGCCGCGTATCGCCCGCCACTTGCAAACACTCGTCGATGTTGGTCTTGGCTATGTGCGCCTCGGTCAGTCGGCACCGACCTTGTCGGGTGGCGAGGCGCAGCGCGTGAAGTTGGCGAGCGAACTGGCGCGCCGCAGCACCGGGCACACGATATATCTGTTGGACGAACCCACGACGGGTCTCCACTTTGAGGATGTGCGTCGCCTGCTCATCGTGTTGGCGCGGCTCGTTGACCAGGGCAACACCGTGCTCGTCATCGAGCACAACCTTGACGTGATCAAGACCGCCGACTGGCTGATCGATCTCGGTCCCGAGGGCGGCGATGGAGGCGGCACCATCGTCGCCGAAGGAACTCCCGAGGCCGTCGCGCGCGTGAAGGGCAGCCACACCGGACGCTTCCTCGTCGACGCTTTGCGCGCATAGAGCCCGCCGGCCATGCGACGCCCAGACACCGCCACGATCCCGACAGGGCCTGGTTCGTATCAATTCAAGGACGAGCACGGACGAATCATTTACGTGGGCAAGGCTGCCAACCTGCGGTCGCGGATTACGAGCTACTTCGCTGATCCTGCGCTCTTGCATACGCGCACGGCCGCGATGGTTGCCGTCGCCAACGAGGTGGACTGGATCGAGGTCGATAGCGAAGTCGCTGCATTGCTGTTGGAGTACAACCTCATCAAGCAACATCGTCCGCGCTTCAACGTTCGGTTGCGCGACGACAAGAGCTATCCCTTTCTTGCCGTCACCGTCGACGAGCAATGGCCGCGCGCGGTCGTGATGCGCGGACGCAAGCGCAAGGGCACCAAGTATTTCGGACCCTATGCCCATGCATGGGCGATTCGTGACACGTTGGATGCGCTGCTACGCACGTTTCCCGTGCGCAGTTGTTCGCCCGCCAAGTTCCGTCAACACGAACGACTGGGTCGCCCCTGTTTGCTCTTTCACATCGAGAAATGCGCCGGCCCATGCGTCGGCGAGGTTCCAGTCAATGTGTATCGGCGGCACGTGGACGGGCTCGTCACGTTTCTCGGCGGCGATACGGACGACATCCGCGGCGAACTGTCAACAGCGATGCAAACCGCCGCCGCCGACCAGCAATTCGAGGAAGCCGCACGCCTGCGCGACCGCCTCGGTGCCATCGACCGCGCGCTCGAACGCCAATTGATGGTGGGTGAGCGCGGGGAAGACTTTGATGTCATCGCACTCGTTGACAGCGAACTTGAGGCGAGTGTGCACGTCTTTTATGCGCGCAAAGGACGGGTGCTCGGTAGTAACGGCTTCGTCATCGACAAGTCGGAGGATCTCACCCCGGCAGCGCTGATGCGCCGAGTGATCGTCGACTTGTACGCCGATGAGCCCGCTCTCGGTTGGCCGAAGGAGGTCATGGTGTCGATCGAGCCCGACGACCTCACGGCGTGCCAGCAGATGCTCAGTGAACGGCGCGGTTCGGTCGTCGATGTTCGCATCCCACAGCGTGGCGA
Organism: Actinomycetota bacterium; assembly: GCA_016870295.1. GTDB lineage: Bacteria > Actinomycetota > Acidimicrobiia > Acidimicrobiales > Ilumatobacteraceae > F1-60-MAGs027. The sequence continues at coordinate 10,929 of VGBY01000001.1, read as the reverse complement.
TCGTCGCGAACTGATGGCCACCGTCGCCAAGAATGCCAGCGAGGCGCTCATCCGCCACAAACTGAAGCGAGCCAGTGATCACAATTCGCGTAGTCGCGCCATCTCCGAGTTGCAGGATCATTTGTCGCTGACCCAGGCTCCGTTGCGCATCGAGTGCTTCGACATGGCACATCTGCAGGGCAGCGACTATGTGGGGTCGATGGTGGTGCTCGAGGACGGTCTTCCGCAAAAGCGCGAGTACCGCAAGTTCAAGGTGAAGACGGTCGACGGCAACGACGACTACGCGGCCATGTACGAAGTGCTGACGCGCCGTCTGTCGGCGTACGTCGCCGAGCGGGATGCCCCAGCGCACGAACGAGGGGAGAAGCCCGGCCGCTTTGCCTACCCACCTCAGCTGTTGCTCGTGGATGGCGGCAAAGGGCAACTCGGAGTGGCCGTGCAGGTGCTGCGCGAACTCGGGCTCGAGGACGAGATCAACGTGGCGGCCATCGCCAAACGATTCGAGGAAGTATTCGTACCCGACCGCGGCGAGCCGATCCGCATTCCGCGCGGCAGCGAAGCGCTGTACATGTTGCAGGTAGTGCGCGACGAGGCGCACCGCTTCGCCAATACCTTCCATCGCGAGCGTCGGGCCAAACGCATGAAGGCGAGCGAACTCGACGGCATCAAAGGTCTCGGTCCGAAGCGTCGCGACAACCTGCTCAAGGCACTCGGCGGCATCGGTGGAGTGCGTGAGGCATCGTTGGAACGGCTCAGCGAGTTGTTGCCGAATGAAGTGGCACGCGAGGTTCACGCTCGGTTCACACCGCCTCAGTAGCGTTTGCTCGTGGCCGAAATTCTGCTCATCACGGGCTTGTCGGGTGCCGGTCGTTCGCAAGCCGCCGATGCCCTGGAGGATCTCGGTTGGTTCGTCGTTGACAACATGCCCGTCGAATTGGTCGACAAGTTCGTGGAGTTGGCGGGGGTGTCGGTCGACAAATCCTCACGGCTTGCGCTCGTGATTGGTGTGACATCACAGCAGACCGACGCCGTCAAGCTCGTTCCGCGTCTGCGCGGCGCCGGACACGATGTGCGCATCCTGTTTCTTGAAGCATCCACCCAATCGCTGGTGAAGCGTTACACCGAGTCACGCCGCAAGCATCCGCTGCGCAGCGAGACCGGCACGGTGTCGGAGGCCATCGAGCACGAACGTGACCTGCTCGAACCCGTTCGCGAGTTTGCCGACAAGGTCATTGATACGAGCGGTCTGCAACTCGCGCAATTCAAGACGCAGATGTCGGAGCTGTTCTCGTTCGAAGACCTACCCGACACGTTGCAGGTGTCCGTGGTGTCGTTCGGCTTCAAACATGGACTCCCGCTCGACGTGGATTCGGTATTCGATGTGCGATTCATCCCCAACCCGCACTACGACGAGACGCTGCGGCCATTGAGCGGTCTCGATACGCCCGTGCGCGCCTTCGTGCTCGAGCAACCAGCGACACGGGACTTCCTCGATCGCGTGGAAGGGCTGTTCGAGTCGTTGATTCCGGCTTACCGCAACGAAGGCAAGAGTTACCTCACCATCGCCGTCGGCTGCACTGGTGGTCGTCACCGATCGGTCGCAATCGCCGAAGCGTTGAGTTTGCGTCTTGCCAATCGTGGCGTGCAGGCACGCGTAGCGCACCGCGACATCGAAAAAAACTAGGCTCTGGCCATGACCGTACGCGTGGGAATCAACGGCTTTGGCCGTATCGGGCGCAGCTTCTGGCGCGCCACACAAAAGAGCAAATCCGACATCAAGATCGTGGCCGTCAACGACCTCGGCGACAAGAAGACGATGGCCCATCTGCTGAAGTACGACTCGGTGATGGGAGTTCTGCCGAACACGATTCTTGCCACCGACGATGGTCTCTCCGTCGATGGCAAGACGTTGAAGGTGCTCTCCGAGCGTGATCCGCAGAATTTGCCGTGGAAGTCGTTGGGCGTCGACGTGGTCGTCGAGTCGACCGGCTTCTTTACTGAACGCGAGAAGGCGGCCGCCCATCTGGCGGGTGGGGCCCGCGTGGTGATCATCTCAGCGCCGGCGACGGGCGCCGACGCCACGTTCGTTTACGGCGTCAACCACACCGACTTTGACACAAAGAAACACCAGGTGGTGTCGAACGCGAGTTGTACGACCAACTGCTTCGTGCCGCTTGTGAAGGTGCTCGACGATGCGTTCGGCGTGGTGAACGGCATGATGACCACGGTGCACGCGTACACGGGCGATCAAATGCTCGTCGACGGTCCGCACAAGGACCTGCGTCGTGCCCGCGGCGCCGCGATCAACATCACGCCGACCTCCACAGGTGCCGCTCGCGCCACCAGCCTCGTGATGACGGCGATGAAAGGCAAACTTGACGGCACGTCACTGCGCGTGCCGATACCGACGGGGTCGATCACCGACTTCGTGGCGAATCTCGGTAAGCCGGCAACGACCGAGGAAATCAACGCCGCGTTCAAGGCGGCAGCGAGCGGGCCGATGAAGGGCGTGCTCGAGTACTGCACCGATCCGATCGTGTCGAGCGACATCGTGGGCAACCCGCACAGTTGCGTGTACGACGCCGACCTGACGATGAGCATGGGCAGCCTCGTGAAGGTGCTCGGTTGGTACGACAACGAGTGGGGCTACTCCAATCGTCTCGTCGATCTCACCAGCCACATCGGCCGCAGCTTGTCCTGATTTTTTCAGCGCGTGAAACTGCCTCTGCTAGAAGACCTGGGGGATGTGCGCGGTAAAACCGTGCTCGTACGCACCGACTTCAACGTGCCGATGAGTGGTGGCGACGATGCCCGGTCGATCTCCGATGACTTTCGCATTCGTGCCGCGCTGCCCACCATCACCTGGCTCACTGAGCGCGGGGCAAAGGTGGTGTGCGCGAGTCATCTCGGCCGACCCAAGGGCCAGCCGACGCCGAAGTACTCGATGGCGCCAGTGCGAGCACGACTGGCCGAGTTGGCTCCGGGAGTGGGGCTGCTCGAGAACTTGCGTTTCTCACCCGGTGAAGAAGCCAACGACGAGGCCACGGTTGCCGAACTCGTGCAGGGCGTCGACATGTATGTGAACGATGCGTTTGGTGCCGCACATCGCGCCCACGCGTCCATCGTGGGCCCACCACGCACGTTGCCGTCGGCAGCAGGACGACTGATTCAGCGCGAGGTGGAAGTCGTCGACCGATTGCGCTCCACACCGAAGCGGCCGTTCGTCGCCGTGCTCGGCGGGGCAAAGGTGAGCGACAAACTGGGCGTGATTGATGCGCTCGTCGCGATGTGTGATCAGTTGTTGATCGGTGGCGGCATGTGTTTTACGTTTCTTGCCGCGCAAGGCCATCCAGTCGGCGACTCCATCTGCGAGCGCGACCAAATCGACCGCTGTCGCGGTCTATTGGAGAAACACAAGTCGATCATGCTTCCAGAAGACATCATCGGCGTCGATGCCGACGGCGTGTACACCACGTTCGGCCGACGGTTGCCCGACGGAGCCAAGGGTATGGACATCGGCCCGGGCACGGCGGCGGCATTCAGCGACGCGATCATGGACGCGCGCTCGGTGTTCTGGAACGGCCCGATGGGCGTCTTCGAAGACGCACGCTTCGCCAAAGGAACACGTACTGTTGCTCAGGCAATGGCAGACACGAAGGCGTTCACGGTGGTCGGTGGGGGAGACTCTGCCGCCGCGCTCGCGCAGTTCGGCTTGGACGATGACGTGGATCATGTCTCAACAGGCGGCGGAGCCTCGCTCGAGTTTCTCGAGTTCGGCGATTTGCCCGGCCTGAAGGCGTTGCGGGAGGCACCGAATGCAAGGTGAGCGCACACCCATCGTCAGTGGCAACTGGAAGATGAACAACAATCACTTCGAGGCAATCCAATGTGTGCAGAAGTTGGCGTACCTCCTCCAGAAGGATGACTTCGACGCAGTCGATGTGACCATTCATCCGCCATTCACCGATCTCCGCAGTATGCAAACGCTGATCGACGCCGATCAGTTACGCATCAAATTGGGTGCGCAGAATTGTCACCACGAAGAAAAGGGTGCGTTCACCGGCGAAGTTTCGCCGCTGTTTCTCGCCAAGCTCGGTGTGCAGTATGTGATCGTGGGGCACAGCGAGCGTCGTGAGTTGTTTGGCGAGACCGACGACTTCGTCGCCCGCAAGGTGGTCGCCGTGCAGAAGCACGGCATGACGCCGATTCTCTGTGTCGGTGAGACACTCGCCGAGCGAGAAGCAGGTCTCACGCTCGACAAGGTGAAGACGCAGATACGCGCCGCCCTCGCCAAGCGCACCGCCGAGCAAGTGAAGTCGATGGTGATTGCCTACGAACCCATCTGGGCCATCGGCACCGGCAAGAATGCATCGCCTCAAGATGCCCAGGAGGTAATCGCCGCAATTCGCGAAGAGGTCGCCTCGTTGATCTCGCGCCCCGCCGCACAGGCGGTGCGCATCCAGTACGGGGGCAGTGTCAAGGCCGGCACCATCGCCGAGATCATGCGGATGCCGGATATCGATGGGGTGCTGGTCGGGGGAGCAAGCCTCGACCCCACGGAGTTCGCCCGGATCGTGCAGTACCGCCGCCACGCCGTATAGGCGGGCCCTGTTGGGCGTGACAACTGGGGCTAGCCGCGCCCCGCGATGGACGACCCCTGCTGGCTGCGTCCCTCTTCACAGGTCGGGGCTAAGGTGAGGTAGTCATCATTCTTGGGGGTGACGCCCCACCTCATTCGACGGGGAGGTCGAATTCATGAAGCAACACAGCAAGGCGATTCGTTTCGCTGCTTCGCTGTTCGCGGTCGCGCTTGTCGCGTCGGCGTGCGGTGGCAGTGACGACGAAGAAGCCGTGACTGAGGAGACTGTGGCGGAGGAGCCGGCTGCTGAGCCAGTTTCGTATCCGACGCTTGAACAGTGTGCCGAAGTCACCTACGACTACAGCTACACCCCGCCGGCCAGTGCCGGCATGACCGTGACCTACGACCTTGCCGATGAGGCGGTCTGGGAAGACGGTTCACCAATCACGTTCGCCGACTTCAAGGCGACGTGGGAAGCCGCGCTCAATACGCCCGGCTCCATCAGCACGGTCGGCTACGACCAGATCACCTCGGTGGCCGCAGGCTCGAGCGACAAGCAAGTTGTCATCGACTTCAAGAGCGTCTACGGCCCCTACAAGGGTCTCTTCGGTGGATTGCTCAAGGCATCCTCGGTGGAGAACACGTCCGACATCTCGGCGGACTTTGCCGAATTCATCGGCTTCTCGGGTCGCCCGTGGAAGATGAAGTCGTGGAGCCCAAGCCAGGTGGTCTACGTACCGAACGACAAGTACTGGGGCGCCGACAAGGCCGTCGCCAAGCAGCTCGTCATGGTGCCGCTGGCTGACAGCGACACGGAAGCCGCGGCACTCAAGGCCGGCGAAATCGATTTCGCCTACCCGCAGTTCTTCGGTGGTATCGAAGAGGCGTTTGCCGATCCGAACATCACCCTGAAGAAGGAATTCGGTGGTGACTACGAGGGCTTCTACTTCCAACAGAAGTGTGGTCCGTTCGCCAACCCGGTATTCCGTGCAGCGTTCTCCAAGTCGATCGACCGCGATGCGCTCTTCCAGCAGATCTACGTGCCGCTCGGTGGCGAATCGCCGCTGCAGTGTGGCCCGATGGTGCCTGGCCCGTACTGCAATGGCGATGAATTCGCCAATGCATACGACCCGGCTGGCGCCGAAGCGCTGCTGACCGAGAACGGTTGGACCAAGGGTGCCGATGGTTACTGGATCGATCCGTCGACCGGTGCCGCGCCGGACATCCGCTGGATCATCAACACGGGCAACACCCGTCGCGAGAACACCCAGGCCTACCTGATTCCGCTGCTCAATGCGGCCGGCTTCAAGGTGCGCGCAGACAACTGCGATGCGGCCTGCTACTTCCAGCAGCGTCTGCCAGCCCTCGACTACGACATGGCGATGTATATCTCGACCGCTCCGCCGGACCCGGGTTACCTCACGCCGTCGTTCACCTGTGACCAGATCCCCACAGAGGCAAACAGCAACCAAGGCCAGAACTCGCAGGGCTGGTGCAACGCGGAAGCTTCCGACTTGCTCCACAATGCGGACTTCGAGCCGGATGCAGCCAAGCGTGCGGAAATGATCAAGAGTGCGCTCAAGTTGATGGCCGCGGACAGCGTGATGCTGCCGCTGTTCCAGTTCCCCAAGTCGGGTTTCTGGCGCACGGATAAGGTGGGTGGCCCGGTTGATGCCGAGCTGCGCAACTTCACCTCGTTCATCAACAACCACCTCTGGACCGACCTCGACGGTGACGGCAAAGTCGTCATCGGCGCCGAGCAGTGGCCAGAGTGCTTGAACCCGGTGACGGAGTGTGCGAACTCCTCGTGGATGGTTTGGACGACGATCAACCAGGTCATGCCTGGTGCGTTTGCCACCACCAACGATGGTGCGTACGTCATCACCAACCTGCTGAAGGGCGAGCCAAAGGTCGCCATCAAGTAAGGACGAGCACCGTTCATTGAACGGTTCGCGCGACGGCGCGCAGGTCTTGCCGCAAGGCTTGGCCTGCGCGCCGTTTCGTTGTGCGGCATGTGACGAGCAGCGCAGTCTGAAGTAGTTTTGACCCGTGCTCAGGTACGTGTTGCGACGCCTCGCCTGGGCGATACCGACGCTGATCTTCGTCACGTTTCTCGTGTACATTGCACTGCGGATCGGCACCGATCCGGTGGCGAGCTACAAGCGAATCAATCCGCGGGCTTCCAAAGCCAAGATTGCGCAGTACATCGAGGTGAACGGCCTCGATCCGAACTTTGTGCGGGGCTACTTCCGTTGGCTGGGCAATTTCGTCACGCTCGATTGGCCGCGCAGCATCAAGGGCTCGCGCGAAGTGTGGCCGCAGCTGAAGGATGCACTTGCCAACACCATCCGGCTTGGTGTTGCAGCGAGCAGTGTCGGCATCGTCATCGGCCTCGGGCTCGGCGTGTTCGCCGCCTTGCGCCCAGGGGGTCGGCGCGATGTCGCCGTGAACACCGCTGCCTTCGTGGGCATCTCGATCCCGCCGTACGTGTCGGCGATTCTCTTCCAGTTGTTGTTTGCGGTCTACTGGAGTCGCTGGTTCGGCTCAACACTGTTTCCCACCTCAGGCGTCTACCCACCCGGGCAACTGGGTTTTGATCTCGGCCTCATGCTCAAGCACATGGTGCTGCCGACGTTTGTCGTCGCCATCCAGATCATTGCGGTGTACTCGCGCTACATGCGGTCATCGCTGCTTGATGTGCTGAACAGCGAATACATGCGCACGGCCCGGTCGAAGGGCATCAGCGAGGCGCGCGTGTTGTTCCGGCACGGATTGCGTAATGCATTGATCCCCGTCGTCACGATTGCAGCCCTCGACGTCGGAGCGATCGTTGGTGGTTTGATCATCACGGAGAATGTGTTCAGCTATCCGGGGATGGGCAAGTACTTCCTGTCGGCGTTCGGCGAAGGTGACTTTCCGCTGCTCATGCCATGGATGGTGATCATCGTGGCTTCGACCCTGTTCTTCAACCTGCTCGCCGACATCTCGTACGCCTGGCTCGACCCGAGGATTCGCCTTGCCTGACGACGTGGCACTCCCGACGATCTCGCCGCGACGAATGGCGTACGACCGTTTTGTCAGCCACCGAGCCGCCGTGGTCAGTGTGTTCATCATGGCGACATTGGTGATCTTCGTGGCATTGTCGCCATTCACCGCCCGCTACGGCGTGAACGAATCCGTGCAGGCGCCACCGAACTACTTCCTCTCACCGCGGGCGAACGCCTGGCTCGGCACCGATGACATCGGTCGCGACCTTTACAGCCGCTTGATCTACGGCGTGCGCGTGTCGCTCATCATCGGCATCTTCTCGGGTTTGATATCTGTTGCAATCGGCTGTCTGATTGGTTCCGTTGCCGGCTTCCGCGGCGGGCGTTTCGACGACGTGGTCATGCGCGTGACCGATCTCTTCTTGGCCTTCCCATTCCTCGTCACTTTGCTCGTGATGCGAAACATGATCGGCGGTATCTCGTGGCTGAAACCAGTGACGGGGGAGCTCAACTCGGTGCGGTTCATCATCGTGCTGTTCGCCATCTTCGGATGGATGGGGGTTGCGCGAATCGTGCGCGGTCAAGTGTTGGCCTTGAAGGAGCGCGAGTTCATCGAAGCGGCACGTGCAGTCGGTGCCAGCCGGTGGTACATCGTGCGACGCCACCTGTTGCCGAATTCGATCGGCCCGATCATGGTTGCGCTGACGTTCTCCGTGGTGTCGGCAATCATCAGCGAGTCAACACTCGCATTCTTCGGCTATGGACCGCAGGCGGGCGACGGGGCCACGTCGCTCGGCATCCTCGTCGGGCAGGCCAAGGGCGCCGTGAACACCGGCTTCTGGCATCTCGCGTTGTTCCCGTGTCTCACGCTGGTGGTCATCGCACTGTGCATCAACTTCATCGGTGACGCGCTGCGTGATGCAACCGATCCGCGATTGCAGAGGGATGCATGAGCGCGCCGGTGCTGGAGATTCGCGATTTGACGGTGACGTTCACGACCCCGCTCGGACCTCTCGCCGCCGTACGCGGTATCGATCTGGACGTGCGCGCCGGTGAGATGTTGGCGGTGGTGGGGGAGTCGGGCTCGGGCAAGTCGGTGAGTTTCCTCGCTGCGATGGGACTCTTGCCAAAAACTGCGACGATCACCGGATCGGTGCTGCTCGATGGTCGCCAACTCGTCGGGGCGTCGTCGAAGGAACTTCGCGCGGTGCGCGGACAGCTGATGTCGATGATCTTCCAGGATCCGCTCTCGGCACTCAACCCGGTGCATCGGGTGGGTGACCAGATTGCGGAGATGTTGCAGGCCCATCAGAAGCTGAGCGACAAGGCCGCCAAGGCGCGGTCGGTCGACTTGCTGGAGATCGTCGGCATTCCGCAGTCGGGCGATCGCGCTCTGCAATACCCGCACGAATTCTCCGGTGGAATGCGTCAACGAGTGGTGATCGCGATCGCCATTGCCAACAGCCCCAAGGTGTTGATTGCCGACGAACCGACGACGGCGCTCGATGTCACCGTGCAGGCACAAATCTTGGAGGTCATCCAGAAGGTGCAGAAGCAGTTCGGTACTGCCGTCGTGCTGATCACCCACGACCTCGGGGTGGTTGCCAGGGTGTGCGAGAGAGTCAACGTGATGTACGCGGGTCGTGTCGTTGAGCGTGCCGAAATCGGCGACATCTTCGATGCACCATCGCACCCGTATACACGTGGGTTGCTTGCGTCGCTACCACAGGCCGGCGTCGAGCGCTTGTCGCCAATCGCAGGATTCCCACCGAACATGCTGCGCCCGCCTGCCGGGTGTGCATTCCGCGCCCGCTGCCCGCACGCCGTCGCCGAATGTGGCGAAACCCTGCCGACCCTCCGACAAATCGGCGCATCGCACAGTGCGTGCATTCGCGCCGAGGAAGTGTTGACCTCGTCATGACTCACATTGTCCAGGGCGCGACGGGGATGAGCGGGTGATGACTGATTCCTCAAAGAACCCGCCGTTGCTCAGCGTGCAGGGCCTCGTCAAGGAATTCCATATGCGTTCGCAGCGTGGTGGTCGCCGCAAGCGTGTGGTGCAGGCAGTGACCAATGTGTCGTTCGAGGTGGCGCGTGGGGAAACGCTCGGACTCGTGGGTGAGAGCGGCTCAGGCAAGACCACGGTTGGTCGCTGTGTGTTGCGGTTGATCGAGCCGACCAGTGGCACGGTGACGTTCGAAGGCCGAGACCTTGCCCACGTGGATGTCGAAGAGATGCGAAACCTCCGACGCAAGATGCAAATCGTGTTCCAGGATCCGTACGCATCGCTTGATCCGAAGATGACCGTCGGCGCCTCGATTGCCGAGCCGCTCGTGGTGCAAGGAGTGCCCGGCAACCACGAAGAAAAAGTGGTGAGCCTGCTCGAACTGGTGGGTCTGGCAGCCGATCACGCCCGACGGTTTCCCCACGAGTTCTCCGGCGGGCAGCGCCAACGAATCGGTGTCGCCCGAGCGCTAGCACTCGACCCGGCACTGATCGTGCTCGACGAGCCAGTCTCGGCCCTCGACGTGAGCATCCAGGCCGGCGTCGTAAATTTGTTCGCGGATCTTCAGGCGCGACTCGGGATGTCGTACGTCTTCATCGCCCACGACTTGTCGGTGGTGCGCCACATCGCTGACCGCGTTGCAGTGATGTACCTCGGCAAGATCATGGAGATCGGCCCGGCAGAACAGGTCTACGAACACCCGACACATCCCTACACCAAGGCGCTCTTGTCGGCGGTGCCGGTGCCGAACCCACGTGTCGAACGCCAGCGCTCGCGCATCATGTTGGAAGGAGACGTACCGTCGCCGGTGAATCCGCCGAGCGGCTGCCGTTTCCGAACGCGCTGCTGGAAGGCGACGGAACTGTGCGCCACGGTGGAACCCGTGCTCGAGATGCGCGCGACGGGTCAACTGTCGGCCTGCCATCACCCAGAGGCGTAGGCGACTGCGTCGGTAGGATGTTGAGGTGCGAAATGCAATCACCATCATCACCGTCGTTGTGAACGTGTTCTCGATGATCGGCATGATCGTCGGTGTCTTGCTGCACAGCGGGCGCGGCGGCGGTCTGTCGGACATGTTCGGTGGCGGCGGAGCGGCGGCCCTCGGTTCGGCGGCGGCGGAGCGCAACCTCAACCGCATCACCACCGTGCTGGCGCTGGTGTGGCTCTTGACGGTGACCGCGCTCGGCATCTTGCTCTCGGCCTGACCGACGAGCCACGGCTCGCCACGGGTAGCGGTGCCCAATCGGGCGATAGTTTGATGGTCTCACACCACGTCGAAGTGGCGAAATTGGCAGACGCACCAGCTTGAGGGGCTGGCGCTCGAAAGGGCGTGGGGGTTCAAGTCCCCCCTTCGACAC